>JBHLRJ010000039.1:0-29520 GCA_048882645.1 Candidatus Thorarchaeota archaeon | reverse complement strand
TTTTTGAAAAAGAATTCTTTTAAATATTTTTTAAATATTTTATACTATACTAAAAAAGTTTTAAATAGAGTGAAAGAAAATGAGTGATAGTAGTAATGTATTGAATATTATTAAAGAAGAGCTTCAAAAGTCAAAATCAAGCTCTAGTAAAATTTTAAATACCTTATTAGACTTACGAAAAAAAGAAGAATTTCAACAACTTTCTGATTCTGAATTCTACGATATTGTGGGGGAGACAATTAACTCAAAACCCGAATTTTTTATGAAAAAAATCTATAAATCTTTCAGGAATCAAGTGCGTAAGCTTATTGGAGATGAGAAGTTTATGGAAATGGAAAAATATATACTTGAAAAATATTTTTTACATGAGGGAGAACAAATATTACTTGAATTAAAAGGAAATTTTGGCCAAAATAGAAGAATGACTGATCCTATTTTTATAAATAATGCAAATCTTTTCGTTACTAGTGATAGGATTATCGCTCAAGGTAAATTAAGAGGACCTTATAATAAATACATCTCAGATCTAGCGTTTTACGGATATTTAATTCCAATTAAAAATAACTTTAAATTACGGAGGGTTCGTAATAATGTAAGATACAGAGTCATAGTTAGCAATAAGGAAAGCGAAGTTAATATAAAAATTACTCTCGGGGAGTCCGAAGCAAAAAGAGAAGAGAACATTAACAAGCTCTTTGAAATCTTAAGTAAGGAAACTAACGAGGAGCCCTCATCTTAAATTGTAAAACTCAACTTCAATAACTAGTTTATACGTTTCTAAGGTATAAAATGCTTTTTAAACTCTTTATTTAAAGTCTTTTCTTATAAAAATTAATGAAGCTATGTAGATTATAGCGACTATATATTTTGTCAAGTTCTATTTCTTTTTAGAATTTATTTAGAGTTTTTTTCATACAACGTACCGACTAAGCCAACGATACCTCCGATGAGTAAAATTATGATTCCAGGAAGTAATAGGGGTGAGCTAAGATAGATGAAACCGAGTCCAAAGGAGGGGTGGGGGAGGGGTATTAGATTGTAAATTGCGACAAATAAGCCTAGCACGCTTCCTCCCTTTGGATATTTTGGTGAATAGAGAGCTTGTATTTCAAGGATGGCTCCGATTATAGCGATAATGCCCATGATGGCTACTATCAGAAACCAGAACAACGTATAAGCGACCCAAATATAAATGGATCCTCCGAGGAGGCATAAGATTGTGCTAGTTATTCGTAGTATTTGTGATATGGTGGGGATTGTTTTCACCTTTGATGATGAAGAGAAGTTATCAACTATGAGTATAAGATAAGTGTGTGTTTGGAGGATATTTAAATGTTTTTGAAGGAGTGATCCAATTTTCTTGGATTGTCAAGTACTATTGCTTTTTAGAATTTATTTGGAGTTTTTTTCATACAACGTACCGACTAAGCCAACGATACCCCCGATGAGTAAAACTATGATTCCAGTACGTAATATGGGTGAGTTAATATAAATAAGGCCGATACCAAAAAATGGTAGGGGTATGGGTAATACACTGTACAATCCGACAATTAAGCATAGTACACATCCCCCTTTTGGATATTTTTGTGAGTATACAGATTGCCCTTCAAGAAGGGCTCCGATTATAGAGAGAATACCCATTATTAGAATGGGAGTTAGCATCGCAGAAGCCCAATAGATGCCAAGAGGATTCCACCATACGAGTATATAAAAGATCCCTCCAAGGAGGCATAAGATTGCACTAATTATTCGTGGCAATTTTGAGATTGCGTAGATGTTTCTCACCTTTAACTGTTAAAAAATCAAAATCGAGTCATTCATTTAGAGTTTTTGCCATTTCACGTCCTAGATAGACCAGACAAGCGCCCACACCGAGGAGAATACCAGAAGTGATGATCCAGGTGACGGTCAAATAAAAGATGGTCCCAAAAGTTAAGGTGGTAGTGAAGAGGGCCAGGCCTCCGAGCGCGAGCAGGAGTACGCCGAGGGAGAATATTACTTTTTGGAGTGGTTTTTTTAGGTGGTCTGGAGGTGTTGTCATGGAGTCATCCTCAGGTATTAGTAGTGCTATGGTAATATATTCGTATGATGTATTTAAGTATATCGGGAGACATTGAAATTTTGGATTTTGGTGTATTCATTACAATTAATAAGGAAATTTTTTGGTGATGCGAAAAGGGGAGAATGGGGGTTTGTTAAGCAATAATAGTAGAAATTAGAGTCTTTCCGGATTTAGATTATAGTTTAGATTATAGTCTATCTTGCCAAAAAACACCGGGTTCTTCATGACCTGAAAGATTAGTATTAATGGAAAATATAAGCACCATGAGATTGGAAATGATCTAAGTTCCTATAGCTTTAACTACTATTTTCAGCTCTGGAACTATTCACATTAACAGTTCTAAAAATGTTTTATTTCCTATCTTGTGTCTTTCCGAAAATTCTTCATCTCTGACTTTTACTAACTTGAGTGCATCATTAGGGCAATTGGTAGCGCATACACCACATCCAATGCAATATTTTTCAATTAAATACATATACTCATCTGATTTATCTGTTTCATGGGGATAGTGGTGGTAAATCGCGCCCATTGGACATTTTTTAAGACATAGATCGCACTTTTTGCATATATCATTATTAAATACTGGTTTATAATTACTTGGAACAGTACCTACAATTTTATGTTGTTTACCAGTAATTAAAGCCCCACAGTGACAACTACAACAGTTGCACATAACTAAACCAGAATCAACGCTATTATCAGCGACGACTTGATGGACAAGTCCCGCCTTTTCAGTTTTTTTGAGATATTCAGTTGCTTCGGCTTTAGTCATCACCTTAGCTCCAGCTCTCATTGCCATTTCCGCAATAGGTCCAGCAGCAAAACAACCTAATTCCGAGGGAGCAACTTTACAAGGTTCTCCTGTTAATTCGCCAATTAGTCTACATTGACAGGGGATACTTATAAAATGATCGTATTTATCAATAATCTCTTTAACCAACTCATATGACAGGGTTTTTTGTTCAACGTCAATAGATTCATCAACCTTTATCAGTTTATCGCCCGCATCTAATGGAAGCCGTGGACGGAATATTTTTAAAGCAGTCTCTTGAAAAAATGATGGTAGAAAATTCTTGAATAAAAATCGATAATACTTCGCAGCCAATTTGAGATTTTCTTCTGTATCTTGTCTTTCAATATAATACTGTTCAAAAATCCCTGGTAAAAGTGGAAGTAGCGTGTATTTACTGCCAACTTGACTAATTGTTTTTTTTCTTAATGGCTCTTTTAAAATTTCTTTTATTTCTTCTTTTGACTTACCAGTTCTTTGCACCAATTCTCTTAGAGCCGTTGGAGCATCACAGCTGTTAAATTGGGCAAGGATCTCGATTTCTTCCTCATTCCAAAATACTCGTAAAAGTTTATCGACTTTTGGGTGCTTAGGCGCAAATAATGGTCCTAATTTCATTTTTTGTCTAACAATTTCATAATTGTCTTTTTGAGATTCAACCATAATAATCCTAACTTTTCTATTTTTATTTATAATTGAATTTAATTTTATTTATTAGATATTTCACCCACAAATTTATGGATTAAGTTAAAAGTTGACAAATAAGTATTTAACATTTTTGGTGAAAGGTAAATAATTATATAAGCATTATATTCTTTCTTTTTTTAATTGTAGTAAACAATTCTTACATCTGGTTGCGACACTTTAATTTAAGTCTCATTTTCATGAAATTACTTAATAGAAAAAATATTTAGCTACAATGATGAAAGTAAGTAAGTGAATTTTTCTTCACTTAGTTGAATTCAAAATACTTATGTCTTTAAATACTCTGCATGTTTATTTTAAATTAAGTTTAAAAATAAAACTTAGTGTAATTAATACACCTAATGGAAAAAGTAATATTAAATTGAAGGTGAAAAATGAAAATGGTAAGCATATTTGCGAACATGATTATGAAGAAGATGGAAGTACAAAAGGATTTTATTTTTGATATGAAGGATGTAAAGGAATTTAGAGAAGAATTTGAAAAAATGTTTTTAAAGATGAAGCCTGCCAAAGGTATTACTCTTGAAGAAATTCAAATAGGAAATATTCCCGCAGAAAAACATTCGTTAAATTCACAAGACCCAAAATCAGGAGTCATGCTATATTTACACGGGGGAGGTTATTTTAGCGGATCCTATATGTCTCACAGAAGGTTTGTATCGATATTATGCAAAAAGTTACATCTTAATGCATACAGTATAAATTACCGCCTTGCTCCAGAAGATCCTTATCCCGCTGGTTTAGATGACGCTTTTTTTGCATATAAATGGTTGTTAGAAGAGAAATCTATTCTAGCAGAAAATTTAATTATCATGGGTGATTCAGCTGGAGGAGGATTAACTCTGGCCTTGCTTCATCGAATAGGAAAAAAGAATTTACCTCAACCAAAAGCAGCTATATGTTTGTCGCCCTGGACAGACTTAACCTTAACTAGTGAAACTATGAAGACGAAAGTTAAGGAAGATGTTTTCTTCAATGTGAAAAACATGGAGACTAGTGCCATAGCTTATTTACAGGCGGAATCTCCGGAAAATCCAGAAATCTCACCTATTTTTTCTGATTTCAATGGATTTCCTCCGATATTTCTACAAGTAGGAACAAGAGAAATGTTACTGAATGATACTTTAATTATTGCAGAAAAAATGAAAAATCAGGGAGTTTCTGTAACTGTCGATCTCTGGGAAGGAATGTTTCATGCATTTCTAATTTTTATAGCGATTCCAATAATCGGAAAACTGACACCTGAATTTAAAAAAGCCTTGAAAAATGTGAAGAAATTCATAGATAATCTTTGAATATTCAAAAAGAATTTTTTTTATTATATTATGAATTATGGGAGATATTTGGTATTATAGAAGCAAGATGAGACATTATGGAAGAATTAATGAAAAGATTGGGTAGTATATGGAAAGAGATGGAAGAACAGATACCTTTAATGCGCAAAGCAGTGAGGAAAGACCTTAAAAAGGATTTTGAAACTTTTGTGCATGATGATACTCATATTCAAAGAGAGATACTTTTTCTCAACGATGCACTAAATTTTCTGCAAAAAAAATGGACAATGGATCTAATATATATCATCAGAATTAAAGGAAAACCATTTTTTAATGATATTCGTCGAGCTTTACCAAAAATAAATTCACGCACGTTAACAACACGCTTGAAAGAGTTTGAAGAAAATTTTGTTGTAACTCGAACAGTAACTAATACACAACCCATTCGAGTTAGTTATGAACTAACAGAATTAGGAAATGGCGTGTATGAGTTATTAATTCCATTACTAATTTTTTTTGCTCGGGAAAAATATAAAATAGATTTAAATAAATCTAAATAAGTTTTGATTGAGGTAATAAAAGATTATGATTATGTAATTCTATGAGTTTCATAAAGGACGTCACCTTTATGAAATTTTAACTATAGTATTTTGAAGTTCCTCCCGATGGATGGGAAGGAGATTTTAATTCACAAATTTACATTATAATAATTCTTTTTTAATTTGAGTCCAGTTATAGACTCTTATTACTTGATTACTCATTTTTATAGTACGATTCCAGGGTTGGTCGTACAATAAAAGAGTTTTGGTAGGAAATCTATATATTTCGGTAGCTAGATTGGGATTATCATCTATTAGAATAGCATAATTTAGACTTAATTTTGCATTGGAAGGTTTTTCTTCGACATGAATTAAGTTGTTATAATGGGTATCTTTGAGAATTTTTATTGTATTTAATCGTTCTAATAGTTTACTTTCATATTTAGTGTGGCGCGCTGTAACCAAATCAATTTGATAATATTGATTTAATTTTTGAAGAACGATAGGAGCCTGATTATCAATCAAGGGTAATAGATTGGAATTTTTATAAACCTCATAGAAAATTTTATACATAGCTTTTTCAGAAATACCCCAATCTTTATAGAAAGCCCACTGCTTTACGTCTTGTTTTGAATAAAAGGTGTTATAAGTCTTATTATAGATTTCACATACTTTTGAGACCATATCAAGGATAACTCCATCAATATCCACTGCTATATTCAGAATATTTCCTCCCTTTTTTTATTTAAATCCAGTCTTCATCTTCAAATATATAAGTGAATTTTTTATATCATAATGATATTTTAAAAATATTTTACGGTTTGCCAAGATACATTAGTTTAATAAACTGGTATGCAATATTTGATATGCTTAAGTACCCTAAAAGTTTAGCTAAAAGATGATCATATCACGGGCTAAATTCATTTAATTGTCAATAATACAGGTGGAAATTTTGTCAGAAGTTAAAATTGGAGATAGCATTTGTCAATATAATAAAGTACTCGCTATTTTGGGTGGAGAAGGAAGAAGTGGAATAGATACAATTGGGGATCCCCAATTTGATTTCGAAATCTGAAATATTGAATAAATATTAAGCGAAATTTAAAGTGGCGAAATTCCAGATGCGAAATAATAATGATTAAGATAGAGAAAAAACAATTAGAGAATTATATAATATGAGCATTACGGCCGATGATGAAGATCAATAATTATTAATAAAATTATGTATAATTATTAACTAATCTGAAATATTGAATAAGTATTAAGCGAAATTTAAAGTGGCGAAATTCCAGATGCAAAATAATAGTGATTTAGATAGAGAAAAAAAAATTAGAGAGTTATATAATATGGGTATTGCGGCAGATGACGAAGGAAAGAGAGACATAGCTTTTAAGCATTTTACTGAAGGTTTAGAACTAGCAAGGACTGTAAATAAAAAGCTATATATAAATGCCTTCTTGAACAGGATAGGAATTCTTTATCAAAGATGGGGTAAGTACGAAGAAGCAATTAAAAATTATCAGGTGGCCTTACAAATATTCGAAGATGATGAGGATATGAAAAACAAATGTGGTACTCTGTTTCTTATTGGTAATATTTACAATGATTGGGGCAAATATAAGGAAGCAATCGAGTATTATCAACAATCCTCTAATGCGTATAAGGAATTTGATGACAAAAAATTTAGTACAAGGGGTATCAGCACGGCTCTAAGTTATATTGGAGACGCTTATTGGTCATGGGGAAAATATGACAAAGCTCTAGAGTGTTATCAACAATCGCTACAATTATATGATGAAATTGGGGAGGAAGAATTAAAGAGAGTTCCATTTTGCGGTATAGGACTTGTTTATAAGATGCAAGGACGGTATAAAGAAGCTCTTAAGAATTACGAACAGGCATTACAAATTGCTAAAGAGTTTAAGGAATTAAATGGCCAAGGCGTTATGTTGATGAATATTGGTGAGGTTTATTTGGCTTGGGGCAAACCTGAAGAAGCCCTTGGGTATTATAGACAAGCTAAAGAAATTTTTATAGATACTGAGGATAATCTAGATTTGGGATGGATTCTGAATAATATTGGCGAGGTTTATCAGATCCAGGGAGAGTATGAAGAAGCGATTGATAATTTCCAACAAGCATTACAAATTTTTGAAGAGATTGGATTTATCAAAGGTAAAAGTTGGGTGCTAGATAATTTCGGAAAGGTATATTATGCAAGTGGTACTTATGAAGATGCCTTCAAGAATTTTCAACAAGCTTTACAACTAAGGGATGAGATCGGAGACATAAAGGGTAAGGGGGAGACATTAAACAATATTGGAAAGTTAGAAAGGAAAAACAAGAATACATCAAAAGCATTATATAATCACAAAAAAGCATTGGAAATGGCTGAAGAACTGAATGGAATCCATGATATTGCGATATATACAAAAGAAATAGCTACTGACTATAGAGATTTGAATAACTATAAAAAAGCATTAGAATTTTATGAGATTTCATTGTCAAATTATAACAAGATACTTCTAAATACTCCTATTGAATATCAAAATACTTTTGAATCTGAGTTCGAGGAATTATATGATATTACTCTCGAGTTAGAGAATATGCTAGAAATTCCTCAGTCTTTAACTGAGGAACTGATTAAAATTATACCGATTTTGCAGAGATTCACTCCAGAATTTTCTAATGATGAATTAATGAAAATTAAAAAGAATTTAGTAGTTTTTGTAAGTTATACAGCTAAAGATGAAGAGAACTTCAAAATTAGAAGAATTGTTGATACTCTTAAAAAATATACAAGAATTGATGATGTTTTATTTTATGAGGAGGAGTCTTACGATAATTTCATTAAATATATGAGTGATAATATTGGAAAATGTGATATATTACTCTTATTTTGTTCTCCAAATGCTTTAAACTCTGAATATATCGAAAAGGAGTGGACAGCTGCGGATGCTATGAGTAAACCAATTGTTCCTATTTATTATAGATTAGATCACATCCCTGCGATATTGAGATCAAGAGTAGGAGTTGAATTTGATAACTTTGATCTTCAAAAAACAATTGATACGATTTATAATGCTATTTTAAAAAGAGTAGAGAAAAGACTAAAGGAGATTTAATTTGAAAATGGCATATATCATTTATCTTTTTGGATATGGATTAACTAACTGGTTATCTAATTCATCCATAACTTAATTTTACTTTTAAAATATTTACTTTTGTAAATTCTATATATAGAATGTATGAGTTTCAATGTGGCCTACAAATACCCCAACAAATATTTAGCTTCTAACTCCAATTATTTCCTATTAACTAACAAAGTAGATACTTTTGCCACTAGTCCAGTTAGGTGGGCTTCAATTGGGGGTGTTAAAGCGTCTAACCAATGCATACGTTGAATATAATATTTCATATCGGTGCTTGGTTCAATATTTTCAATTCTAAAAGGTATTATAGTAATGCTACTCGAAACTGCAATTTCTAGTTCATTTTTCACATGATCTGAAACATTTGAATTTTTAGAGAAAATGAGTACTAAAAGTTTAGATGCTTCAATTGCTTGAACAATAGATGCTGCGTATGATCCAGGCGAAACATCTCTAGGAGCAATCCAACATTTAATCCCATTCTGCTCTAACTTATGACATACGGTGTTTGCAATCTTTTTATCTTTGCTCGAATGACAGATAAAAACATCACGTCCTATATCCATCGAAGATGCCTTTAAAGTAGTCTGTGGTTTTAAGTTAGAAACTGGAACTTCTTTTATTGAGGTATTTTCAATTGACTCTTTTTCTATTTGGACTTCTAGTGTTTGACAGTATAAAACAAATCTTTGAGGATTATTTACCTTTCCTTGAAGAAATTCTGCATCTCCTTGAAAAGTACCTCCTAATAATTCAATTGTATTATGCGGAATTGGATTAACACCAATCCAAAGTCCATATAACTTACTAAGGTTTTGTAATCCCTTAATCTCTGTAATTTGGTTTCTATTAAGATCTAACCTTTCTAAACCAAAGAGCTTTTCTAAACCTTTAATCTAGGTGATTTTGTTTTCATCAAGTTCTAAAGTTTTTAAATGAATTAAGCCACTAAGTCCTTTTATCTCGGTAATTTGATTGTAATTAAGATACAAATGATTTAGATTTTTTAATCGTTCTAAACCAGAAATCTCACTAATTTTGTTTCTATTAAGTCCTAAAGTATCTAAATCTACACAACTTTCTAAACCTTTAATTTCAGTAATTACATTATTATTAAGGTATAAATCTGTTAACATGGAAAGGTTTTCTAATCCCTCAATTTCAGAGATTTTATGATTTTGTTTTTGATCACTAAGATTTAACCATAGTAATTCATCATGTTTTTCTAAATCCTTTATTTTAGTGATCTTATTACTGTTTAAAAGTAATTTTACTAGTTTAGTTAAACTATTTAAGCCTTTCATCTCTGTAATTTCATTATGAGAAAGATCAAGGACTCTTAATTTGCTTAAGTTTTCTAATCCTTCGATCTCTCTGATTTTATTTTCACAAAGATCAAGTAATTCTAAATCAGAGAGGGACTCTAAACCTTTAATTTTGGTTAGTTTGTTTTCTCTAATGGAGAGTTTTCTTAGATTAGTTAAGTTTTCTAACCCTTCAATCTCGCTAATATCTTTAATATTTTGGGCCTTTAAATCTAAAGTTTCCATATTAATTACTTCATATGCACTCCCTAAGGTATCATAACTGTTTTTCTTTTGGACTTTGATTTTTTTGCCTTTTAATTTTACATAAACCATTTGAGACACATTAGATTAAATTAATTTTACCGCCTTGATTGTATTGTTAATTGCTTTTTAATTTAAATTTTACTTTTTTGTTAATTATCGAATGTTGGAGAAAGTAATCTCGATTACTGGATTCTAATATGGAATAATTTAGTTTAGACTATAGTGGTTTAAAATTGTCTTTTCATATTAAGGAGTTTTATGCAGTTTTGCTTCCTTTTGAATGAAAATGGCGTTGACTTGGTATTTACAATTATAAACGTTTATTATTCATGAGGTACTTTTTTATAACAGAATAAATCTCGGAAATATTATTATCTACTTCTCCCTGAGTAGCCTGCATTGGTCTTTAACACCCTGCGAGAGATCTTATAATAATTTTACAAAAGTAAAAAGAGAGGATTTAGCGGTCAAAAAGTGGGTGTGGTTCCTTTGGCTCAGTTTTTTTCCTTCTTTCCAGTTTTACGGTTGAACCACATTGAGGGCACACTTTTTTTTTGATGGGTACAACATCAAAAAAATCATTACATACACAACTTAACACTCCGGGGATAAGAAATATGAGTCCCCCGTAAGGGAACCAAACGAGAAAGCCTATAACAAAGATGGTAACCAACACTGCGATATACACAAAAGTCCAATTGGATAGTTTTGAGTTGGGAGGATAAGAGTATTCTTTACATGTATTACACCAATAATCTTTCATTGAGCGTGGCATTTAGGTTATCTCTCTTTATTAAAATCTTAAGTAAGAATAAAACCAGAATATTTTTTAATGTTTATATTTGGTGTACAATTACATTTTTAGCATTAATTAATTTTATATGAGATTATGATTTATAAAAATGTTGTAAAAATCAGTATGAAATTCAATTGAAATAAATTCTCATAGATGAGGATAAAATTAACATGAGAACAAGATTATTAGAATCGAAAAATGTTGTTAAATGTACGATAACTAAGACTCGTTTTTTAAAGGAGGAGGGCAATTCTTTTTTTTTTCAACCGAAAATTCTAATATTAGGTAAAAATGCTCGTGAAATGTTTGAACCTACACCAGATACATCTGAAGTAGTTAACGAGATAAAAAGGAATATTCCTTCAGAATGCATACTTAGGATTGATCTTCTTACGGATAAGATCATCCGTGTTCGTTATAATGTAGGAGAAAAAGTTAAAGATAATGATACTCCAATGGTTGTTGGAACATTTAAAGGTCCTAGTACGGTAAATTTTGAAAGAATAAAAGGAAATATTATCATCTCAACAAATGCTATAAAATTGGATATATCTACTAATTTTTTTCATATTAAAATCTTTGATCTTAATAATAATAAATTATGTGGGGTTGGGGGACGTGAAAAAAATGAAGCCAAAGCATGGGATGCTTACAATACGGGCATCTGTTATAGTAAATTTGATAAATTACCTATAGGTGTAGAATGTTTCGATCTTACACCTCATGAAGCTATATATGGATTTGGGGAAAAATTTATAAGATTAAACAAAACTGGACAGACTATTGATCTTCTCATGAATGAGGCTACAGGGGTATTATCACCAAGGAGTTATAAGAATGTTCCGTTTTATGTAAGTACTAAAGGCTATGGTGTTTTCTTTAACCATTCTTGCCCGATGACTTGTTGGGTTGGTAGTTTGTGTGCTACAAATGTTCAAGTTGCTGTTGAGGATGATTTCTTAGATTATTATATAATCATTGGAAATATCAAAGAAGTTTTATCTCAATATACAAACATTACTGGAAAAGGTGTTGTTCCACCCAAATGGACGTTTGGATATTGGCAGAGTAAAATATCCTATAGAGCTGCTGATGAGATTCTTGAAATAGCAAAAAAGCTTCGTGAAGCTGAAATACCATGTGATGTGATTTGTTTAGATACATACTGGTTTAAGCGTGATTGGTATGTTGATCTTGAGTTTGATAAAGAGCGGTTTCCTGATCCTAAGGGGTTCTTTCAAGACTTAAAAAAATTAGGATTTAGGATATCTTTATGGCAAACACCCTATATTCCCGAAGGTTCTCAATATTTTGAAGATTTAAAGAAAGTTGATGGTTTTGTGAAAACTGCTGATGGTGAAATTTATGATACTGGACTGTGTTTAACCCCAGGTTTCAAAGGGATTGCGGGCTGTATCGATTTCACTAATCCTAAGGCGGTTAATGTTTACAAAAAGTGGATTGGTAAGCTTCTCAAACTCGGGGCAAGGGTAATAAAAACTGATTTTGGTGAAAATGCGCCATTAGATGGAATATATTATGATGGTACACCTGGCTATCGAATGCGTAACTTATATCCTCTTTTATATAATAAAGCTGCTGCTGAGATAACAAAGGAGATAACAGGAGGCATTTGTGCATGGTCAAGATCTGCTTGGGCGGGAAATCAGCGATATCCTGTTCATTGGGGTGGAGATAGTAGTGTTAACTGGGAAAATATGATCCCCCAGATCGAAGGAGGCTTATCATTCGGCCTTTCTGGTTTTCAATTTTGGAGCCAAGACATAGGGGGTTTTTTAGGAACTACTCGAGGCAATATTCTTATTCGTTGGATGCAAGTAGGACTTTTTCATTCACACAGCCGTATTCATGGTATGGGAAAACGTGAACTTTATAGGTTTAAACCAGAAGTAATCGCAATCTGTAAAAAATATATTGAATTACGATATCAATTACTTCCCTACATATATGGTTCTGCGTTTGAATGCGTGGAAAAATCGCTTCCAATGATAAGAGCATTAGTTATTGAATATCAGAATGATCCTAATGTGTGGAATATTGGTAATGAATTTTTGTTTGGAGATTCTTTACTCGTGGCTCCCATAACTGATGAGACAAATAAAAGAAAAATTTATCTACCCGAAGGGATTTGGACGGATTGGTGGACGGGTGAGCGTATAAAAGGTGGGAAATGGATGAATATTGAGGCAGGTATTGAGACATTACCCTTATACATCCGTGAGGGTGGAATCATACCAATGGGACCTGTAATGAATTATGTGGATGAAATAAAAACTAAGCAAATAAATTTGAAAATTTCACTGTTTGAAAGGGATGGGAAATCTTCATTCTCAATTCCAATAGATAACAAAATTATATTTATAGAATATACTTCAACTAACGGTAATCACTCTGTAAAAATTAGTAAAAGTGATGTAAATATTATAATGGAATCCTTTGGAAAAGAGAATAAGAAATTGACTGTTTTTAAGGAATAATCTGGAGGAATAAGTTTTTATTAAAAAATAGTCAAGGTCATATGTTAATATGAAATATATTTATACAAAATGAGGAGATATAGAAGAAGTTTCGAATAGTGGACGCACCTACCAGTGCCACGAAATGGGAGTGGTGTAAAGAGATGATTACGAAAAGTTCGATTAGGCTGAGATTTGCCCCATCGAAAGGATATAATTATTATTGGCATCAAGAGTGCGGGATCAAATATTTAGAGGGAGTAATAATTATGCTAAAAAATGGTGAAAAAGGTTCTATTGATCGAGGAGCAGCAGAAAAAGCCAGAAAAGATGGTGGGATATAAGTTCCTTTTAGGAATTAGAGTATTTTACTAGGCTATATATGGGTCTGAATTCCTAAATTGTAATTTATATTTTTATTAGATTCAAGGTAATTTTCAAAAAGCTTGTTTAGAAAAAGCTCCCATTTGAATAAAAGGACAAGGGGAAGATCAACTAAGTTAAAACCTCTTTTAAAAAGGACTCCCTTAATTTTCACACAAAAAACGTTAAATAATTACCTTTAATTTTTATCTTAATTCAAAATTTTTTGGCGAAACAAAAATGAAAAATAATGAAAGAATTAAAGCAAGAATGAAGGGTATTACATTTATAACAATATTAATAATCATCATTATTAGCAGCATAAACTTCGATCGTAGAAGAGTCATGACATATAAAGAGAATAAATATGATCTTGGAGATAATTATCTAAAATCAAGTTCTTGGGATCATGAAATAACTCTTTCTGTTGGTGATATGCCAGGGATAAACTCTGGAGAAGATGTCAATAATGATGGGTTTAACGATATTGTAACTGCAAACTTATTTGGTGATTCAGTTTCAATTATACTATGGAATAATAGCATTAATGACTGGAATTCACAATTCACAAAATCGGTAGGAACTGCACCATATGGTCTTATTGTTGGTGATGCTAATAATGATGGGCTAAATGATATTATAACAGCAAATCAAGGTAGTAGCGATGTATCTATTTTATTATGGAATAGTAGTTTGAATAATTGGGAAGCAGAAATTACTAGAATAGTCGGAGTCACACCTCAAGTTCTAGCATTAGACGATGCAAATAATGATGGCTTTAGTGATATTGTCGTATCAAATTGGGATGAAGGTACTATCTCAATACTTTTATGGAACATCACCTTAAATGATTGGAATCCACAAATCAAAAAATCAGTTGGAAACGGTCCTTTCTGTGTTTACGTAGCTGATGCTGACAATGATGGTTTTAACGATATAGTGACCACCAATTATTATGATGACAATATATCCATTTTTTTGTGGAATGATAGTTTAAGCAACTGGGATACTCAAATTACCAGATCTGTTGGAAATGATCCTATAGGACTTTTTGTTGGAGATATCAATAATGACGGAAAGAATGATATAATTACAGCAGACTATTCTGATAGTGCGTTATCATTATTCCTATGGAATATTACTATAGATAGTTGGGATGCTAGAATAACACTGCCAGTTGGAGGGTATCCAACGATTTTATTTGTAGATGATGCGGATAATGATGGATTTAAAGATATTATTGTATCAAATTACGATGTAAATACTATTTCATTAATTCTGTGGAACAATAATTTAGATTATTGGAATCCATATATTACAATGGATGTAGGATCTGAGCCGTTTGGAGTTTTCATAGCGGATGTGAATAATGATGGATTTAATGATCTAATTATTTCTAATTCAATGGATAACACAGTATCAGTATTTCGATTTGATCGTAATCTCATTTTTGTCGAAGTTATAAATCAAATCTTTTCAAATACAGAATTTAATATTAGCTTTTCAGTTTATAACGAGAACGGAATAGGAATTGATTCTGCTACAATTCTAATGTGGTGGGATGGAAATGATGTTTCAGCTGATATTAAAAATGTAGGAAATGGGGCGTATTTTGTCTCTTTGGATCCAATAACAGTAGCTCCTGGTGAAGATCCAATTGTTCTTAATATGACTATTTCTGCTTCGGGATATGAAGATAAGTATTATGAAACCTATGTCGCTATAGATCCAGATACTCTACAAAAGGGTTCAACAATACCTTCTGAAAAGTTTCCTTTGTTATTAATTGTAACAATCTCAGTAGTAAGTGTTGGAGTAATAGTTGGAGTAATAGGGATATATTGGATAAGAAAACGTGCAAGAAAAGAAATATAGTAAAATAATTTTTTATTTTTTTTATTTTCATGTGTTTCATACAGCTTGGTGATGTAAAAAGTACCTCTAACAATAATTTCTAGTTTACAACAAGTGAGGGTGCATCGAACGGAACTTAAATTAAATTTAAAGTAATACTCAGCACTTAGTGAAAAGTGAAAGGATTTAAAATTAAAGTCTTCTTAATAGCTACTTAACGAAATCTAATAGAAATAGTACTTACTTAGTAAGCAGTATTGAAAAAGTAATAAAATTCAAAATTTAGATAAATGAAATGAGGTGGGATGTATGACTCATGTGGTAATCACTGCGTGGTGGCCCTATTCAAAGACAGAAGAAGTATCAGCAAAGTGGAATGAGACTTCTTCACGGGCAACTGAGGTATCAAAATCTTTTAAGATGTACTTTAAGAATGTAAAAGAGGGGGTAAGAGCTATGGGATTCTTTGAGATAGAGCAAGGGAAATTAGAGGAAAGTATGGAAGCTCTTACTACACTGGTCTCAGAGTTCACAGACATAGAGGGTTATACGTTTGAGGTTGATACTCAGACGTCTTTGGAGGAGGTTCAAGCAGCACAAGCCGCACAAGGATAAAAGCTCAGATTTTTTCAAGCATGCCATAGTGTAAGAGCATGGAATGAACCGACACTATCCATTTAATTCTTAATTTTTTTCCTTCTATTTATTAATTTACTCTATTGCTTGAAGCAAAAATAAGTAGAATTGGTATCATAGTGCCAACCTATTTTTTAAGTATATTTCTTTTTTCTAGCGCGTCTCTTATTTTCATCATGGTCACATTCTGATCATTGGCAATTTCCTGGATACTGAGCCCCAGATCATGATATTGGTTCTTTAACCACTTAACATCCAAATAACTACTCTTTTCTTGAATTTTATAAATGATCCCTGCTCGGTTTAAAACTTCGAATAAAATAAAGCTGAATCCGAGAACTACTAAAATGGAACCTACTATAAGAGATGAATAATACGCAAAGGGATTCGTAATATGATACTGGTAATAAGGAAGATACTGGTAATAAGGAAGAATTAAGTAAACACTCAGAATTAGCTCCATGACTCCCATGACTACGAAAAAGATGCCTAAAATACTAAATTCTAAAATATCAACTTTCAGTGAAGATCGAGTTAAAAAGAATGTCAATACAATTAATGCGATGATTAGGGGTATAAAAGGCAAAAAGTAATTCATAAATAAGATTCCAACTTGATCTGTGAACGTTGATGCTATCATAGAGTGGCCTCAAATCTATTCTTCATTATGTAGTCACTATTCTCTTTAATTATTTAAATATTGTTGTCAAACAATGCGTTAGAGCAGAAAAGGTTAGAAAAGTTACCATAATAGAATTTTATTATATCAATATTATCTATTTCTCTTGGAATCTGATCTGTTCATTTACTTCCTCGCTCTTCCTGCCTTGATCTTTCACTCCTACTGTCCTCCTCTCTTCTTGCCTTTTTCTTCAATGTCTCTTGGTGCCTAGGCTTCCATATTAAATAGGCATATCCTACTACTATAAAAAAAATCCCTATAGGATAGATAATACAGTCAGGATTTATCCAACCAAAAAAGTAGATTGGCTCAAAAACATACTTCAAGTAAAGATGATAAGCTATGCCCGCTATTATGAATATGAGCCCAACCGCTATAACGACAATCCCAATTCCATATTTTCTCAGTGTACGTGGTTCACTCATTTTTTTGCTATTTTTCAGATAATTTCTTGAATTTATGCTAAGATTGCTACCTTAAGATTATTTTAGAATTTATATAATAATTATGCAAATTTGGAAAATTTCTCTGTTTATCATATCTTCAAAGAGTATTCAGATATTCATGATATTGTTCTAATTGTAGAAATTTAAGAAGGATCTATATGTTTTGCAACCTACAAATGAAGTATCAATTAGATTTTTAGGATACTTATATAAAGGAATTTGACATTAATTACAAATATTATAAATATTAAAAACCACAATGTGGAGAAATCTAATGTCATCTGATTTTGAAAATAAGTTGGAAAAGTATGCCGAAGTGATATTGAAAATTGGGTTGAACTTCCAACCTAAACAGCGATTACTCATCGGTGGACCGAGTGTTATTCAAGATGGTATATCTTTCGATAACGCTCCATTGATAAGGATAATTACAGAAAAAGCATACAAGATGGGAGCAAGTATAGTTGATGTAATTTGGTCAGATGAGCAATTACGTCCGCTTCGATTCAAATATGGCTCTAAAAGATCGCTTAGATTATATTCAAAGTGGAGAGTTGATGCGAAACTTGACATCGCTCAAGCAGGAGATGCTCATCTCGAAATCATGAGTCCTAAGCCGGACTTATTGGAGGGTGTTGACAAAAGCGTGATATTAAAGTTTCAACTTTTTCTGATTAAACATCTCAAACCTCTTTCAGAAAATATTAGCCAATTTTCTTTCAATTGGTTAATAATTGCAACGCCAAACCAATCTTGGGCAGATAAATTATTTCCCAATGTTCCTCCTAATGAAAGAATACAGAAATTATGGGATATCATTTTTGAAATATCTCGAATTAATGAAGACGATCCAATTTCTGCTTGGCAGAAACATGACGAACGCCTTAAAAAACGAAGTAACTACTTAAACGAGAAACAATATAAAACGCTAAAATTAACTTCTCCTGAGACAAATTTAACGATAGGATTACCAAAGGACCATATATGGGATGGAGGTAGTATAAAGACAAAAAGCGGGAATGTATTTCAACCAAATATACCAACTGAAGAGATTTTTACGACTCCACATAAAGATCAAGTTGAAGGAGTAGTAGAAATTACTAAACCCGTGTTGATTGAAGGTCAAATTATCGAAGACTGTGTTTTCACATTTTCGGAAGGGCGTATAGTTGAGGCAAAAGCTAGAATTGGTGATGATATTATAAATAGCATTATAAATATTGATGAAGATGCTCGTAGGTTAGGAGAAATAGCCTTAGTACCTCATAGTTCTCCGATATCCCAGCTAGATATGCTTTTTTATAACCTATTGATTGACGAAAACGCTTCGAACCATATGGCTTTAGGTCGAGGTTTTAAAAGTTCATTTAAAAATGGACGCACTCTTTCGGATGAAGAATTTATGGCAGTTGGAGGTAATATGAGTACTATTCACCTCGATCTTATGATCGGTTCGGGAAAGATGAATGTAGATGGTATATTAGAAGATGGAACTGCAGAACCAATAATGCGAAATGGAGAATGGGCATTCAAAATATAATTTAATCTTAAAGTGGTAATTATTCCTTTAAACTAAGAATTGCGTACGTGGGTGTAACAAATAAGTTAGAAATCTTTGATAGATTCAATATCATTTTTAATAGTAGTAGCAGTTGGTAAATCGTTTAATCCTAATTTATTGAGAATTTGGAGGGCTTCTTCTAATTGTTTCAAAGCTTTAGGATAAGCTTTTTGTGCTTTATAAATATTTCCGATGTTGTTAAGAATGATGGGTGTTCCGTGCAAATTCCCTAATCGATCAGCTATTTGGAGTGCCTCATTCGATGAAATTATTACTGCTAAATTATGACAAATCCCATAGAATATTCTGCGATCCATATATTTGTATTTTCTGAAGGTTCATTTATAAATCCGGATAAATAATAAGTTCCATATGAACGTATTATTCCATAGCCAGTATCATAATCATGCGAACCTCCGTCAACAGTCACATGTCTTCTAAGTTGTAGATTCTCATCATAGATCGCGACCCATATATTAGCACCACCATCATTTTCACTGTAAACTCCTGTTTGAGTCAAATAACGTCCATCGAAAGCAACGGAATAGCCGATATCTTCTCCATTTGCTGGTCCATTCAAGGTTGTGTTTTTAAGTTGATAGAGAGAAGTATTATATTCAGCAAGAAATATATTATAACCTTGAGTGTTATGATTTAAGGTACCAGTTATATAAATTGTACCTCCCCCATATCCATCATATACCAGTCCATAACCTTTATCTTCACCAGTGGTGGGGCTTGCTATCCTAATCTCATTTGAAAGAGTTAAATTTAAGTCGAATTTTCCTAGCCAAATATCATATCCTGTTCCAGCTTGAGATATTGATCCACTAACATAAAGATTACCCATTTCATCAAGAGTTAAAAATCGTCCTTTATCAGTGCCATTCACAGGACCATTCAAAGTCACATTTTTAATATGATTTAGATCGGTATCATATTTACCAATGAAAATATTATATCCTTCAAATGGTTCTTGAACTGTCCCTGCGATATATAAATTATTATCATTATAATTAAAGATCATCCCGTAACCCTCATCAATACCACTTGTGGGGCCATTAATCGTAATATTTTTCACCATGGAAAGATTCGGGCGATTGAATTTTGCAAGAAAGATATTATGTTCCTCCCCAATTTGTGAAACATACCCTATTAAATAGAGAAACCCAACATTATCCAAAACAAGACCATACCCTATATCATCACCATTTGCATTGTCATTGATAGTTACATTTCTTACCATCGTAAGATTGTCATAAAATTGTGCTAACCAGATATCCTTACCTTGTCCTGGTACGGTGACATATCCTGTAGCATAGAGAAAACCCTCTTCATCCATCACTATTCCAAGAGCAGCATCATCACCATTTGCGCCACCATCAATATTCTTTGAACGCCTCATATCTATATAATATGGGTTAATTCGTGCCATATTGAAACCCCAGATTCCAAAAGTGATCGCTAAAACAACTACCAATACAATCGCAAATATTTTGGGATTTATTTTCGTACTTTCCTTTATTATTTGACCAAGTGATTTTGGACTTTTTTCATTCATACTTAATCAAAGGATTATTAATTGAATTTTTTATTTAAGATTTTATTATTGTACGGAAAATATGCACTTTAAGTCTTAAATTACAAGAAACTAAAGAACAATATTTACAATCGATTTTTACGATTCTTTGGTCTAATATCAGGTGCTTTGAGGAGAAATAATCCAGTTACGATCATAATTGCTGCGGCTACGGCAAATGGAGGCCATCCCACCAATCCTATTATAGATCCCCCTCTCATTATATTAGTCTCAGTAAGATCTACAATAAATCCCATTAATAACGGACCAAGTACAAACCCTATATCTCCAATCGTCCTATATACTCCCATGTAGATCTCAAGTTTATCTTTTGGAGCAATATCAGTAACATAAGCAGCAATTGGTCCTGATAGTCCGAGTATGGATCCATACATAAACATTACTAATGATATATATAAAAGATTCGAAGTAAAAGGAATCCATAGAGATATAGGTGCGGAAAGAATGAGAGATAATAAAAGGGGAGTTCTACGTCCTATTTTGTCTGAAATTATGCCAATAGGTAGCATTGTAACTGTTGTCGCTATAGCGGCTAACGTTAATATTATACCAATATCAAACTCATTTAAGCTGAGATTATTTCCAGAAAAAAGAGGTACGAGAGTGCTTCGTACTCCTGTGCGTATAAAGAATAAAGAAAAAATCGCAGGAAGTATCGGAATGAAATTAGAATCCCTTAAACTATTCCAAGTTTGGCGATAAAGTTCTTGTGAATTAATCTTTTTATCGTTTGAGTTATTTACTATAGGTAAAATGAGAGTGGGAACAATTCCTATGGCCGATACAATTGCGTATGCAAAAAAAGGGGCATTAATTCCGTAAATATTTGCAATAAAACCACCAAACCCGGGTCCAAAAATACTCCCTAATAATTTCAATAATTTTAGTTAATAGATAAAGAATGATATAATAGAGAAGCTGTTCAATAGTCAAGCCTATAATATGTATGAAAGTTTGAATTCATTTATCATGTGTAAAACACTTTAAAATCACTGATAGCGATTTCTACGATGCTATTAAAAGAGAAAATAAAGAAAGAATAAGCAATTAAAGCTCTAAAAAATTTTGTTCAAATTAATTGGTCCTTCGAGTTTAATTTCGCCAATGATACCGTCATTAGAATAATTAACATCAATAAATTGAAAAGATAGAGGTTCTAAATCTTTCATACAGATGTTGAATGTATTCATTAAATCACAATCAATATCTAAAGCATGATACACTGTTATTTTTTGATTTGGATAGTAATTAAAGTCAATATCCCCACATATCAATGTTCTAAAAT
Source organism: Candidatus Thorarchaeota archaeon (assembly GCA_048882645.1). Classification (GTDB taxonomy): domain Archaea; phylum Asgardarchaeota; class Lokiarchaeia; order Sigyniarchaeales; family SOKP01; genus Loki-b32. The sequence continues at coordinate 7,727 of JBHLRJ010000039.1, read as the reverse complement.
ACTCTTTTGTTAAATAATCAACTAATTTCTTTTCATTTATCTTGTTAACATCACGTTTAAATTTGCTTTTTAACACCCATTCAGATATTCTCCTTGGAATTTTGGTTGGGTATTTTGTAATAAAATCTTGGTAAATGTATTTATCAGAGCCATAAGTTTTGATGCGTTTTATCCTGTGTAGATCATTCAATTTTTCTTTCCAGTATTGTGAATGTTCTTGATCATATCTTTTATTAGTATCGTCTTCTATATAAATGAACGGAGGTATATGGTGGTAAACGAAAGTACATACTTTTTTAAACAAATCATTGGAAACAGTATTATAATCTAACATAATTACTTTATCATCAATATTTTCTTCTGATTTTATTTTATCCTCTTTAAATTCTCTAATTAATTCTTTATCTAGGGCTTCTAAATCACGTCTCGTTTTTTTCGCAAATCGGCTATTGAATAAATTTGTTCTACTCGTATCTATTATAGTCATCTCATTAGTTATTATTACATCAAAGCTATTAAAAAATTTCAGTTTTCCAACGTAATCCACTACAACCATTTCACTACTAATGCCTTTTTGTTGTCTTATAACAAGTTCTCGATATTTTGGACTAAAATCTAACTCTCTAAATTTTTTATTTAAAGAAAAGGCTTTCCATTCATGAATAAAATAGCAAGATTTGATTTTATGAGAATTTTTATTAATCAATGAATTAATGGTATTTCTAATTTGCTCCTCATCGTCCAGAACTTTAACGCTATTCTCTAAATCCAAAACGAATTTTTCTCTTTTCTTACCTTCGACATAAAAAACCTTACCTACTCTTGTGTGATCCTTTTTATTTTCTACATATTGTATTACTAAAGGGTTTTTAGTCATTATTCACTCTCAATTCATTACTCTATTATATGTTTTATAACTTATAGTTCCTAATATTAGAACAGTTTTACCATGTTGATAAGATTAATTATTTTATTACACGTTTCTTAAAATATTACTTTTCATAAATTTGGTAATCGTTAACCAACGCAGTGAAACAACCTGCGCGTAACTCTTGGTAATCTATTGTCGTAAGAGACTATAGTTTTAATTATAACCATGATTATATTTATCCAATTCAACAACCTTAGGTATGGGCAATACCTTTATATTGATAATGTAGATTTCTATAAGAAACATGGATTTAAAGTCGTGAAGGAAATTAACGTTAAGATTAATGATTTTGATTTACCTAATTATGAAATGGTTTGAAGTCCTAATGTTGCCACTTAAACGGATCTACATTATTAACATTCTCAATAAATCATGATATAAGAGTTTTAATTACCATAATGGGAAACATAATCTACTTTGATACAACTCCCGCAGAGCGAGAGGATTAAAATAACGATTAACCAATCACAGCATTTATAAGAGTAAGTAGCTTAAGAATATTAAGAGCCAAGGAAAAATACACTTTTATTTTAGATTTATAGGGTGAAATATAATAAGAATTTTGAAAATTGTTGACGGATTTGTAACAAATTCTAGTACTCAGAGTAGTACAATATTGCTGGCAGTTCCTAAGAATTTGAATTTTGATACTATCTTACATCGTATCTCAGAAAAGTATCCAGAAGATTTTCTTGAATTTGGGAATAGAAGAAAAGATTTGAAGCAGTTTCTAGAAACTCCTGAGATGGATTTAACATATTTACTTAACGATTATGATTTATTTGTTAATACCATTTCTGATTTCCCTCCAAAGAATATCATTGAAGATTTTGACCGCCTAGATAAAATGTCTGAGATGGTCGAAGAAATTAAGAATCTTTCTAATGATGAAGTTCTCATTGTATTCTTTGGAGATATTCTTCATGAGGGGAGTAGCTTTAAACCACCTCCGTTATACACAAAGCAAAAAGTCCTCTCAATTTTCAGATCAGACAATATAAAATTGATGAGATCTCTTATACAAAATGAAATTGTGGCAAACCTAAAATTTACTATAAAGGAGTTAGCAGATTTAACCCAAAATTTAACAGTGCCCCTCGAAAACTTGATAGGGAAACCAATAAAAGAATTTAACTACACTTTTTTTCCTTTTTATCCCAATTATTATCATATCTTTGGAAATAATTATATTGAAACACTCCTAAGATTAGTACAAACAATCGCCATTGAGGCAAAACCTCAGCATCCTTATGGATTTCCATGGAGATTGGATGGTTTTGCAATTGGAGTATTAAAAGCAAAGCTCGAGGGATCCTATCCGAATGATTGGCTTAAAGACGAAGGAGAATTCTATAGAGTAATTCCAATAATAGACTTTTTTTTTAGCAAACTTGAAATTATTCGATTTATAAATGAAACCACTTATTTCGATAATGTAATAATAGATTATGATTATAATCATAATAGTGATGTCATGAGATATAGTCGAGATGCTTTAAATTTAATAGCAATAGCGGTTGTAAGTCATATAAATGATTCTGATAAAGCAATTGGTGAAGAAGCTAAAAAATTACATGATAAATTAATGAGGGTCGTAAAGACTTTAATTGAAGCTAGTTCAATATACAGGAAAGAAGAAGTTCTTATAGACACTTTGATTCAGTATCACAGAACACATCAGAATAGGTTGCTATCCCCCTTGATTAAGTCTATTGATAAGGATGTTCTATTGGACTTCTTATATGGTGCTCGATTGGCTTTTTTCAAGAAATGGCTTATTTACTACAATGAGTTCAAAAACTTGGAAGATTATGACTATTTTTATGATTTCAAATAGGTTAAGTATAAAAAATGAGGGTAAAAGTTGAATTTATTTGATAGATTGGAAACCTTAAATCTGTCAGATGCCGCATTGGTTATTTATTGTTTATTAAATAGGATACCAATAATTGCTTTAGGAGAAGAATCAGATATAGTTGATAAGTTCTTGATTGAACTTACTGAGATTGTTAATTTTCGATAAGAGTATGTATTTTACAGGGATTTCCTTTCAGAAGAAGATTACGGAAATTTGAAATCTTATGAATCTTGGGATTATAATTTACCCCGCGCTCATATTAGGTGTCCTCGCAGTGTATTAATCAAAGCAATAAATCAATTTAAGAAATTCAATTCATGGGTAATTGGATTTAATATTGAAAATGATATTGATAAACGTGAGTCTTTTATAACTGCTATTAAAAAAAAGATGGATTTTTTTTTAAGCATTATATTATTTCAAAACTATTCTTCAGTAAATTTAGAATTTTCGGAGAGATATTTAAAAAGGATAGAACAACTTAGGATTCTCTGGGAACAACCAGTGGCGATTACTAACCTCGTTAGTTTCAATTTAGAGCATCTTGATATTTCATTAGAAAAACAGTTTTTGCAAAAAATTTCTCAATATACTGATAAGGTCATTACTAAAATGACAAAACTGTTATCTGAAAAAGTGAAATCAATAGATTTACATAAAGATCTGAAAAGATTCCTATTAGATTTTGAAAATGAAGAGAATGAATTGAAAAAGAGTCTAGTGAGAACTGAAATTCAAAATTTTGTTTCAAGCTCAAAAGAAGCATTTTTCATATTATCCAGGATAAATCTACTTAGAGATTTGGATTATAAGATTGAGAGTAAAACAGTTTTAGATACAATTGATTATCATAAGGTTTCGATAGACCGTATAATTTTTTTCATTTATAGGGAATGGGGAGAAAATTTCTATAATGATATTGAAAAATAACCCCACTCACTGAAGGATACATAAACTTATTTTCCTGTTCCATTGGATCAGTTTGGAGATCATAAAATTCTACCGGTTTTAAGTTATTAGATCTTACCACTAATTTAAATCGTTTCAATTACAGCCTTAGCTATAGCCATTCATTTCAACAACCAAAAGAATGGTCAATACCTTTATATACTCTGGTCATTATAAAATAGCTGGGGAGATTTATTCACAAATGAGGTATGAATATTTTAACGTTTTGATTACTCAAAATTCAAATAATTTAAGACAAAAGTGTGAATCATGAATTCCGAAAATAAGAAAGAGTTCAAGGTAAATGAGTATCTTACACTCAAGCTGGAGGGGGGACGAACCTTCATTTATGTCAAGGGAAAACTATTCAGGCAATGTATTCGTCTAGTTATCTACATCCCCGTCGGTGAGGTGGAGCAATACGATCAAATTGATTCGATAGATGAAGCATTCGAGCTCTACAGACGCTTGGATGAAAAGCAGTTTTATTCCGAAGATAATAGGCTTCTAATTACGCCAGAGGAGGAGTTTTGGGGTCATTGCTCAAACATTCAAGCGTGGGTGGAACACGATTACGACATTCGACTGCTCTATAACAATTTGGCATTCCCTCTTCTTAAAGCACTCGCAAAGGAAGGTTTAGATCGAGCTAGGATGCGTTTCAAATTTGAAATCATGAAACGATTCGAGATTGGTTCTCCCTATGATCTCTTGGGGCTTATACAACGAGGGTACATTTTTTACTTGAATACGGAAACTATTAGACAAAAGATTGCAGTTCTGAAGGAGAACAAATCTATATACAAACATATAATAGTACAATTAATTTCAGAACTCGAGTCACACCTCAAGAAGAGGAATAGACAAGAACAAATGGAGAAGTTAAGAAAGGAGAATGGGCTAAGTGGGATTTGTATCGAATGCGGGGGAAAGCTCATTTTAATAAGAGAAAGGGCAGATATAGTGTGTTCAGAGTGTGGGCTCGTATTAAATGAAAAACTCGCAACAGAGCACGGAATGAGCGAGGAGTTTTATGATTATTTCTCTACTGTAATGATTTGATAACAAAAGATTTTTCAAATAGATCTAGAAAAAGATATATTATAGAAATTTGTATTTGGATATTAACTATCATACATAGATTAAAGAGAAATTCCGGAGGTGAGATACTAAAGCATTGATTGATTCTCATTTGGCTGATGTAGTTTTTGATTCTATATTTAAGGAAATGCAGTGGAAGATCCTTTTTGATAAATTGGCAGATAATATATTTATAAAGTGGGTAAAGAAAAGAGATGAGAATAGTCATTTCGATTACGGTGGAAAAAAAATGGAAATTTTGCTAACAAAACTATGTCTTTTCATAGATGCCTTAGGAGAAACGTTCTCGGAGAAGTACGACCGAATTCTTGAAGTAGAAAAAGAATATGGTTTATGGGAATTAAGAACATTGATGGAGAAATGGACCGATAAAAGAGAATCAGAAGCGCTTACAGAACTCTGGCGCTTATTAAACTTAAGTAGCAGTGGTTCAGAAGATGAACCTTACAAAGTTTGTGGAAAATGTGGTGCTCATACCAAGGCTATGGCAAGATACTGCCCAGAATGTGGAGCAGATCTGTAGATTCAGCAGAAATTTTCATGGTAGTTCAATAAAAAGATAAAAAAAGTTATTTGGTATCTTAAAATTTGGGAGATCAATGAAGCTTTTTATATTCCGCTAAATTTTGTTCACATAGTCTAAAAAGGCTTTTACCATCATATGAAACTTGGGATCAGGGACAACATTTATGTGGTCTCTTCCTTGAATTTGAAAATGACAAGCATCTGGAACTAATTGAGCTATTACGGTCTTATCTCCAGGAAAATCATCAGATCCTACAACAGTCAGAACAGGTACATTGATTTTTTTTAGAGATTCTTTTATTTGGGCACTAGATGGGATAGAATTTCTCTGAGGTTGAACCCCACCCTTAAGAACAGCTGCTAGAGCATCTAGATTTTGCAAATCAAAATCTTTATAAGCTGAAATTATACGTCGAATTCTCAGAGCAGCTGGATTTTTTATCTCATCAACATTCGCTTCTAAAGCTTCAATCATATCTTTCATTCGTGTTTGTGCTCCTGATCTTTGTTCATCGCTAGGCAACCGAAAAACAAATCCACCAAGAATAGCACTTATAAAGAGTTCTTGTTTGCGGCGTAATAGTTCGAAAGTTAATCTTGAGCCCATAGAATACCCAAAGAAGTTAGCTTTCTTGACCTCTAAATAATCAAGCAACTTTATTATATCGTCAGTCATATGTGCCCCATATTGGGCAGGATCCAAAGGTTTATCACTTTTGCCATGCCCACGGCAATCTAAAAGTATTACTTTATAGTCATTCTTTAGGACTTCTACCCAATTGGTTTGTTTCCAATTACCTTCAAGACTTGCTGCAAATCCATGAATTAATATTACTGGTGGACCTTCCCCTTCAACTTCATAGTATATTTTAATTCCATCATTATTAAAAAATGGCATAGTTATTTTTCCTTATAAATTTTAAAAATTAAATTATCATTGTTAGTGTTATAATCATAAATTCTTACTAGTTTATAAATTGGGACAAAATTATCTAAACTTAGCTCAACTAGAAGACTATGATTAGAAATATAGTATCTTTGGCAGAAGAACCTGTGAGTTTGAGATTTTTAAGAAAACTTTTTTAAAGGGTTAATAAAAATATATGTTATATTCAATAAAGAATGTAGTCAATTTAATAAGTTATTGATAAAAGAAGAGGTGGGTTGAAATCGAAAATGAATATCCAGAGTACATAATTTGTCCTCATTGTAAAGAAAAAGGAGGGATAGAAGGAAAGCAAATTGCAATTTATGTAGGATACGAAAGGCCAGAGCATATCAACACTCAGGACTTATTTTCCATGGATCTAATTGTTCACCATCGTGGAAGCAGAGAGAAAGTGAAAGATAAATTTCGGGTGAGGAGATGGAGTTTATTAATATGCAATTATTGTAAGGGGATAGTCGGAGTTAGGTAGGCGGCAAAAATCTAGTTACTAACTGATGAAGTGGGATTTTATAAATACAAGTTATATGGATTTATCAATTCAACAACAATATAAATAAGATTAAAATTATATAAAATTTAAGACTATAATTGAAATCTGATTAAATTGTCACTAGAAAAGATCCTTACGAAATTACTTTACTATTTTCACTTACATAGAAGAAGAGGCTTAAACATAATTGGAAGTCCTTATGGTTTGAAAGAGTCATTTAATTGGGTTGTGAAACATTTGGTGGTTGATGCCTATTATCCATTCGTGGCTTTCCACTCTTTTATGTATTTTTTTCCTATTATCAAAGTATACATATGGTGGGTTATATTAACTAATGTTATTCTTGCGCTTTCTATTTTAGTGCTTATTTATCGGAAATATCAAAGGAACAAAAATAAGATTGAAAATATTGGTGGTTTAACTAAAGATGGTTGGCGATTATATAAATTAAATAGTTTAGATTCAAGTCATAAAATATTGAACATCGCATTTGTGGGGGATATAATGAGAGTTCATGATTACAAGCTCGGATTTGTGAAAAAATTAATGGAATTTTTTAAGGATATTGATTTGGTCATAGGAAATTTAGAAGGTGTTATAACAAACAAAAGTAGACGTTTTAATCCTCAAAATCACTCTAAAAGTATTTTAAAACTCCTTCCTCTTTTAAAAGTACCTCCCCAAAAATGGCTTTTATGCCTTAGTAATAATCATGCTGCAGATTATGATCTTTTAGATCTAAAAAAAACCCAACTTATACTAAAAAAAAATAATTATAATTTTTTTGGCACAAAATCATCACCATCTTTCTCATATCATAATTTGAATGTAGTTGCGGGATCAATGTGGAGCAATAGAAAAGATAATGGTTTTTTCACACGGTTTAAAAGTATTGATAATTACTATAAAGCGTTTAGCTTTATAG
>JBHLRJ010000038.1:0-29872 GCA_048882645.1 Candidatus Thorarchaeota archaeon | reverse complement strand
ATGTTATCTTTTAATCCAAACGATAGGCCAACTACACATGAATTATTGAATAACAAATTATTTTTACCATATAAAAGCTCAACAAGTATTTTTTTAATTTTTCGAAGTTTTTTCTATGATATCTGGATTTACAATTATTTTAGAAGATGACATTCTCTACTGTTCAAATGCCAAAAAATATAGTGCTTTTGAAATTGTACTTTTTGTAGAAAAATTACTCAGGAGTATAAATCCAAAAAATACTTGGCGTCTGAAAAAAATTTGCTTGAAAGATAAAAAATATGGACGAGAAAGAATTGTAGTAAAACATATAGTTACAAACAAACAACAGAATCTATTTTTTTGTTCAATAGGTAATTATCAAGTAGGATCCGAGGAGACATTAAACCTTGTAAATGAGTTTAGTAGACAAGTTAATAAACATTATAAAAATCTCTCAGAATTGAAATACGCCGCAGAAGAACCAGTCTTTGAAGACGTGATTTCTCTAATTGCAGGCTATTTGAAGGATAAATATGAAGAACCATTGGAGGAAGAATTTATCTTTGACGATCAAGAAAATAATAGTAAAAATACTATGCTTTATGCTGGAATTTCTTCACAAGGATTACCCATAATTTCTCAGCTTTACGATACTAATCTTTTAATGAATATGGCAAAAGAAAACACTAAGGAAAATATTGAATTGTTTACTTCAGATCTGTCCGCGAAATTAGAGACTATCTCAATGAACACAAAAATTCGAGCCAAGACAAGAATAAAAGAAATTCACATTAATGACACAGAAGATGAGACAAACAAACTCGTTATATTATTTGGAAACATAAGTTTTTACTCCTTGGATTTTGTTGCCTCAGGGAATTTTTACAAAATAAAGGAGATTTTCAAGGAACTTAAAGCAAAAATGTCTTTAGATGCAATATTTCAGAGCGAATTTGCAGGAGACTTAAAGCCATATAAATATCTTAAAAATTATTTAAATGAAATTCGTCAAGAATTTGATTAATTAATTGGAAAATATTATTTTATTTACTCATGAAAGCAGTCATATTAGCTGCAGGTGAGGGAAAGAGATTACGCCCTATAACCTCTTCAAGACCAAAACCAATGATCCCTCTTACTGGAAAACCTCTCTTAGAACACACTATTTCCGGTTTAAAGGAAGCTGGGATTAACGAGTTTCTTCTAATAGTCGGATACAAACAAAATTTAATCAGAAATCATTTTGATAGAGTATCAAATGAATTAGATATCAAGATTGAATATATAACTCAAGATGAATATCTAGGGACAGCTCATGCAGCCAATTATGCCCGGGATTTCATAAAAGATTATCCCTTCCTCATGATGTATGGAGATATTTTTGTCGAATGTGAGGTATTTAAAAATATAATTCAGATCCACAGTAAGAACAATTACGATGGTGTAATTGCCCTATATGAAGTGAATAATCCTCAAGAGTATGGAATAATTACATTAAATTCTAAAGGATTAGTTGAAAAAATTACGGAAAAACCATCAATAAATTTGAAAGTGGGCAATTTAGCTAATGCGGGAATTTTTATATTTAATAAATTGATTTTTGAAGCAATCGATAAGACAGAGAAATCAATCAGAAATGAGTATGAATTCACGGACTCCATGGAGATTTTAATACACAATTTAGGGGGGAAAATGAAAGGATATTCCTTAGAAAATAAATTTTGGAGTGATATCGGATTACCTTGGCAACTTTTTGAAGCTAACCATTTTCTCTTGGATAAGATAGAAAATCAAAATTCAGGTATCATTGAAAAAAATGTGAAAATCTCGGGCACTGTAAAGATTGGTAAAAATACCATTATTAAATCTGGCACTACTATTGAAGGTCCATGTTTTATCGGAGATAACTGTATGATAGGACCAAATGCCTTTATTCGACCTTATTCGTCTATAAATAATAATTGTCATATTGGCATGAGTGAAATTAAAAATTCAATGATATTTTCAAATTCAGCAGTCCCACACTTTAATTATGTAGGAGATAGTATCATCTGTGAGAATATTAACCTTGGTGCTGGTACAAAATTATCTAATTTACGATTTGATAATCAAAGTATAAATATGAGTATTAATGGAAAGATGGTTGATTCGGGGAGAAGAAAATTGGGCGCAATTTTAGGTCCAAACTCTCAAACAGGAATCAATGCAAGTATAATGTGTGGTAAGAAGATTGGAGAAAATTCAATAATTGGTGCCCACACCCTGGTTAATGAAGATGTGCCACCAAATACTCTCTATTACCAAGATAAAAATGGTAAAATCGTCAAAAAAGCTATTATGTAATAATAATGGTTATTCAATAATTTCAATAGATGATTTTCTTTCTTTTTCCGTTGTAAGGGTTGACTTTACTCTTTTTTTAAATTCCCGCAACAATTTGGAAAATTTTATTGGTTTTTCTGTGTAATTAAGTTCCTTAAAAGCCTGTTCTTGATATGCAATAAAAAGTTTATTTGAAAGTTCTTCCCAATCTCGGCAAATTGCCAAGGTTTCTTCATCATTATTAAGAAGACTTTCATGAGATATTATTCGAGTAAATTCTAAAGAATAGTTTTCTATCACATCAGATTGAGCGCCTTTAAGTAAGTCTCGACAAAAGTCTTCAGGAGTATACCAATCTTTTACCCTTTGAAAATCTCTATGAATTTGAGTCAGAAGAACATTTCTGGGCCCCTCCCATAGTTCCATTATCATTGAATCCCTATGAAATCGAGGAAAAGATAAAAAATCTTCCATAATGCCGTGTCCACCAAAGAAAGAAATTGCTTTTCTTATCATTGCTGGAACTTCATCAGCTACAACAATTTTTTGTAGCATTACAAGCTCACGTAATCGAAAACGTCTCTTACGTTCGTTAGTATCTTCTATTTGTTCCAAATCTCTTATCCCACTTATTAATTCTTCTCCAAAATGGATAAATTCCGAGTAAACTTTGAAACATCCTGCTGCAGTTCTTTTAGCGAATATATCTAAATCGTTTATTTGATTTAACATCATTGGAAAGGAAGAAATTGGCACGTTAAATGCAGTTCGAAATTGTGAATATAATATTGCTTCTCTAATAACTCTCAAAGCCCCAGCAGCTTGACCGAATGCTACATGAAGCCGAGATAATGAAAGGACTATACCTACGATATCTGCTAAGCCTTTTTCAAGCGGACCGATAGGGTATGCCACCGCTCCGTTATAAGTAATTTCTGCAGTAGGTAGTTCTGCTGTACCTAATTTTTGTTTTAATCGATCAATAGTGAATGAATTTCTAATCTCTTTTTCTTTATTACCAGGAAGCCAAGAGGGTACTGCAAAAGCAGCAACTTTTGTTGAGGAGGGAACCCCCTTAGGCTTAGCAGTAACAATTGCATAATCAGCCTGCATCGCTGAACAAAAGAATTTTTGTCCATAGAGTCTCCAACAATTTGAATAACCATCTTTTCCTTTTTCCTCTTCAAAAACCGCTTCTACAAGATTGGAAGGCACATCACTTCCTCCTTGAATCTCGGTTACAAACTGAGCACCAAGTTTATATTCACCATCTTTCCCATCTCGAAGTTCTTTTAATACTTCTAAAGCAGCTGGTTCTAGTGTATCTTCATATTTTTGCATCAATTCTACAGCCCCATGAGTGCATGCTACAGGGCACATAACCCCAGCTTCACCATTCTGATAAAGCAAAAACATTTTAGCAAACCTGCTCCATGCTGTGTTTCTAGCAGGATCATAAAGACCCAAGCTGAAAACTTCACGTTCAAGAATTTCTGTCTCTAAACATCGTTCTATTCGGTCAATTCTGTGATTATGAGCATCATAATGTTTAACTCTCGTACACTTTATGCGATTTTCAAGTTGGCTTGCTTGGTTTGCTAAATCCCTGAAACGAAAAGACACATAATCTGAAAGAGCTCTTAAATCTCGATCAATCTTCTCAAATTCCTCTTGAGGCATGTATTTTTTTATAAGTGCTTGAAAAAATGCATCATCTTTATAATAATTATAATTATCTCTTACGAATAGAAAATCATTAAAAGAATAAGGATTAATTCTTGATCCTTCTTTATTACTCATATCTTAACCACTCTTCTTCAAAATTAAGTTTGATCAAATAAATGAATCTATTAAATAATATCTAAACAATTATAATAGGTAAAATATCTACTAGAAGTAAATCATAAGTAAATAAATAAAGTTATCTTAAAAAACTAGAATTTATTACGATTAAGCAAAATGCTTGATCTCTTAGGTTATGTTAATAAGCTATTTTTTTACATTTATTCTCTCAGAACGTCTAATTTCTGACTTACGTGACCTTGGAACATCGACTTCAACAATTTCAAACTCATCATCTGGAATCACTTTATCTTCTCCACCTTCGGGGGTTGAAACTAGCTTACTTTTTACCACAACGCAATTGGATAATGGATAAATAGTTTTAGCCACTCGCTGAATCTGATTTTGAAATTCGCCATAAATCATACCTGCTATGAACTTTTCATGATTAAGAGATCCAGCAAATTCACTTAGAATCTCCCTTATAATTTTTCGAATTAATATTATCTGAGAACTCCTTGCTCTTTTTAATGTTGTGCATATACTGGTTACCCGATAAATATAACCATCTTTAGTAGTTAAATTTAATATCATTTGAATTTTGGAACTTCCCCTTCCAATCAAGGATCTTATAAAATCATTAGTATATTCATGTCCCTGGAACGCAGAGGAACACTGATGAGCTTCAGCGTTAACTTCAATAATTTTAAACTTCAATTTTAAACTAATATCAGAGTATTTTTCTGTAAAGTCATATAATAAAGTCTCTATGGTACGTCCTAAAAGATTAGATTCTAATCCCATTATTTCTCCAATTTCTTTATGATTAAATATTTTGGGACTTAAAATCGTGTACCAGTCTTTATCTTTAAATGAAACTTTTTTAGGTTTAGATTTTTTTTTTCGTGGTTTTGAACTCAACTTAAATACCTCTTTTATCTTGCTACCAGTGTTCTGATTTTATCTGGATCATATTTAAACTCTTGATCTAAAACCTTTTTCTTTTTGTAATATTTAATTAAACGATATATTTTAGATTCAGTTCGATTAAGACCTTTTTTTGATTCTAAATCTTTATGATTTGTTTCGATGTGGTTTCGAATATTTAAGGCTTTTCTTACTAAGTTTGCGAGGTCTTCTGGGAGTGGTGCTACAATCTCGTTCTCATTGAGAATTTGACTAATTGTCTTTCCGGTAACAATTTTAACAAGAGGAACTCCTCTAGAATCTCTCAAAGTCGTACCTATCATTGACATGGAATATCCTCTTTTTGCTAATCTTACAACTTCGTTTTCAACTTCCTCTGGTGATAATTCCACCCATACAGGTTTCTCTAATCGCGCTGGTCGTTGACTACCAGATTTTCCTTTCTTTCGGCTGTGCATCCGAGCCATTTCTGCTTAATACCTTTTATTATGAAGTTCTTATAAGATTTAATATAAGATCTTTAAAGAAATATACAAAATAAAGTTTTGGTAAAGAATTCGTAAAATCTTTAATCATGAACTTATGAATATGTATTGTGAGGGATAGATTTTATTTCGAACTTAAAAACTGAAAAAAAAGGAGATTTAATAGACATAGTAAACATTAGTATTAGTGGGGATGAAGATTGAAGCCAACACGAATAGTAATATAATACTAGCCAAAATCAAGCTTATCCTTCGCATTTTTTTGTTGAAAGATCTGTCAATACTAATAGAAAGTAATCCTATGATTATGAAAATAAAAACTATGTTTATACTAATCCTCGCTATATTGCTTACAATGGAAAATGCATATGTTGTTTGAAAAAGATCATTCAATAAATCATACCTTCTGTCATTGTACTCATCATAATCGATTACTCCATCCCTATAAAGTAGATAGTTATTCAAATCTTTAACATTCATATTATCAGTAGCACTCACTATTATCCCTTCACTGGCTACTATTACTGTCCCCGCAATAATAGCCAAGATAATACCAATTTTAATTCGTCTCAATTTCTTTTTTTGAAGGTCAAAAAATCGGTCCTCATCTAAATTATTATTTTCCTTTGTCATTCCTATAACCTTTTCTTAATATATTTTAAGGCATATTATCAAATCTGTATAAAATTACATTGTATCAATAGAAGAGTAAGAGCCGGAATTTTATAAATATAGTTGGCAAATTGAAAAATAACTAAAAAGCTTGTGTAATTATTTTAATTATGAATGCTGAGGAAAATTCAATTTTCTTTGTTACTGGTAATAAAAACAAATTTCAAGAAGTAGCTGAAATTTTCAAAAGGAGAAACTTGGATTTCGTATTAAAACATAAAGACATTAAAACAATTGAGATTCAAGCACATTCATTAAAAGAGGTAGCCTTATACAAACTAAATAGTGTAAAATCCGAGATAGGTGGTTCTTTTTTCATAGAAGATGCCGGGTTTTTTGTAGATGTACCCCTTAATGGCTTTCCTGGTGTATATTCGTCTTATATCTTCAAAACTATAGGTAATGAGGGGATATTGAAATTAATAGATGATTTCAAATCCTCCAAAGCTCATTTCTCTGCAATTATAGCTTTCTACTTTAAATCTCTTGATAGAATTCTATTTTTTAATGGTACTATAGAAGGTAAGGTATCAGACACAATGAAAGGACAAGGAGGATTTGGATTTGATCCGATTTTTATCCCCAATAAAATTCCAAATAGAACTTTTGCTGAACTTACCACTGCTGAAAAAAATAAAATTTCTCACAGAGGGCAAGCATTAGACAAATTAATGGAATTTCTAAAAAAGAAAGAAGAAATGAATTAAAAAGTTTGACGGAAAATATCCATAATACTCTTTTTATAAAGATATTTCGTCAGAATAGCATAAGTTCCTATAAAAGCTATAGAAATTGATAAAATAAATACTCTAAAAAGGGTATCAGTAGGGATGCTAAACACAACAGGCATCTCTGTCATAAGGCTCATGTTTGTTTCTAGAAAATACCCTGTATATGTCCCTATTATGATTCCCATAATAGCAGAGCTTAGTAGAATTAACATATTCTCAATTAAGAACATATTACGAACATTACGGGTTTTCATCCCCATAGAGCGTAATATTCCTATTTCAAATTTCCTTTCTAACAAAATAGCATACATATTACTTATCAGACCAAAGATACTTATCATAATTGTAAATGATAAGATGATTTCCATTAAAAAGGATTGTCTTTCTGTCATATCACTCATAAAATTAATTTTTGAAATTGCATCATCAATTATAATGTCTTTATCTGAGTATAATAAACGAATATCATCTTTTGTATCTTCAATATTTTGCTCAGTTTGTTCCATTAAATTTAAAAATATCTTATCAACTATCATATTGGGTTCTCCGGGATTTTTAACCTTCATTAAGCGCATGTAATTATCTAAAGAAACTAAGACACCTCCACCATTGGCAGACATTTCATTGCTACGAAAGTTAAAAAATCCTGGTATACCTCCTGAAATTCCTACTACTCGAAATAAAGTAACATTCCCCGATCCCCTTACATCAGCATCGAATTCCTCAGGTGTATAAAAGGTTATACGAATATACTCTCCAACTTCTTTGATTCCCACGTAATCTGCTATGGATTTTGCAATGATACATGTGTTATTATGGGAAAACAATTCATTAAATGAATACTCTGTATTACTACCTTCACTCTTCCAGATCAATAAGCTTTTATCAATTAGATCCACAAATTCCTCATTAACTCCTATAAATCCTGCTTCTACAACGTCAAAATCCATCAAATCTCCTGCTGTTGTCTTGATCTTTGATCTGTCAGGTTCTCCTAAAAATTGGAATATATTCATCATTTCTTCAGTAGATTCACTGCTTAAGGCTACTTGCCCTTCACTAACTTCAAATATTGTTGCTAGTGTCGCTTGGAAATCAAAAGTATTATGCAGTGAAATTCCTATCTTATCTATTCCCGGTAAATTTCTTAATTCATCTACCATTTCGAGAGTAAGAGAATTTTCTGGATTAATTGAATCTTGGTTCATTAATACAAGATCTGAACCATATTGAAACATTAAATTTACTGACATATTTTTTGATTGCATCTCTGTAACGCTTGTGATAAAAAAGATAAATGAAAAACTGACAGCAAACATTATAACGGTGCTTGTATTACGTCTTCTGTATCTTTTTAAAGATATTCCTATAATACTCTTATACTTTCTGATACCAGGAGAGATTATCCCGAGAAATAATTTTTGAATTAGTGGTATTATTCCTATAGAAGTAAAAACCAACCCCATTAATATTGCTGTTAATAACCCTATGAATAGTGATGAGGTTAACATGAAATCGCCTGTAACAAAAATATTGGGAAGCATTATAAAAACTATCATGCCTATCATAGCTATGGCTATTCCGACCAAAAAGCTTTTAACATTCATACTCCCTTCTTTTTTAATTTCCCATCCCTCTTCTTTTGCTTGAAACGGTGATATGGATTTTATTAAGTTTAGCCTTGCTGTTTTAATAGCAGGTAACAATGCTACACCCAGAGAAACACCAGAACCAATTAATAAGCTAATAATTATAGTTTGGGGCTTGATTACCCATTCTATATCAGAGAATCCAAACTGAAAATTATAGAGACTGAATAAACTTTGTGCAATCGGTTTGACGAAAATTCTCCCTAAAATTATCCCTATTATAGAACCTATTAAACCCATGAGAAGTCCCTCAAATAAAACGATACTTATGGGATATGATTTTCTGCCTCCCACCACTCTTGTTATTCCGAATTCTCGAACTCTCTCCTCCGCTGAAGTAGAAAGTATACTGTTTATTAGAATAGCCGTGATTAGCATTGAAAGTATGGTAATAAACCAAAAAATTATGCTAACTGTCATTAATAAGAATTCCCCTCCCTCCAGTTCTGCTAATTTAGGTAAAGATATCGTATATTCATTAATATTTAGCCTATCTTGTATTCGAGAGCTAATTTGCCGTAACCTTCGGGTAGTTTGTTCTAAGTTGCTAGCATCATAGACTGCTTTTGGATTGTCTATTGTTCCTACAATGAAATTAATCTGTCCTACCTCATCTAAAAAAGATTGCGCACTCTCTAAATTAATTAATATTAATGTTTTTTCAAATTGCATAAACTTGAGTTCCTGAAAACAAATTTCAGCTACTGTTAAATTCATTCTGTGTATTCTATCAGTTTGATACTCTAAATAAATAGCATCTCCCCTTGTTACGTTTAATAATTCCGCCACATTCCATAAAATTACACATTCATCATCATCAGGCTCATCTCTATAGATTCTATTGGTTGATTGTCCATTTTCATCAGCGATGATGAGATCTCCAATATTACCATTAGCATCTTCTTTTTCAAAATCTATACCATACATTTGAAGGAAACCACTCTCATTTACCGTGTTAGAAGTAGTTTTCACTAACATCATAATACGTGGAAATAACTCCTCTACACCAATAATATCGTTCAAATTATTATCAATTATTTCTTCATCAAAAAACGGATCCCAAGTTAGATCTGATTGAATAGTTTTTGTAATCATAATATCTGATTTTCCCGTTGTCGATGTTACATATAATAAATAATTGTAATTCACAGTGTCGTTCAACATTCCTATAGCAGTTAATAGAAACAAGGAAATAGCAATACCAGATATTCCAAAAATAGCTTTTGCTTTATCACGTTTTAGATCAAGCCAAGAATGCTTAAGAAATTGGAGATTAATATAGTTTTTTAACTTGTTTAACACCGTTTTTATTTCCCTCTTAACTCTACACCATCATTATATTTATCAACTATCTAAAATACTAAATTTTTTTCTTTTTTTTTCAAAAATTCTTAAAAGTTTGCCTTTTTGGGCTAAAAGATTTTGAATGTCTTCTTTTTCTCTTCGAATTAACCTAATATCTCTGCAATTTTTATTTTTACAGTAATAATTTTCACCAGGTTCTTCCTTAAAATAATATCTATTACAATTTGTGCAAATATATGTTGCATAAATTTGATCGTGTTCACAAATAGGGCAGATGATATCAAATTCCATTGATGAAAACCAAGATTTGCAATGTTTACAATATAATGTTAATGGTCTTTTCAATTCCTCATCTTGAGTAATCATTTCAATTTTTTTAATTATCTGGTCTTTATCGACATCACTTAATCTCATTTTTTCTATCCTCGCTTCTCTGATTTTATCAATCCAAATTTTCCCTCTTTTTTCTCCAATTATATATAAAATAACTCCCACAACAATAACAGAGATAATTAAAATGATGTAAGGTCCCCATGTCTTCCAAAACTTCCCATTATATACGCTAACAGCCACACTACTCTCTGACATATTTCCATCTTTATCATATGCGACAATTTTTACTTCATAATTTCCATCATTATACCTATTTGTATTCCAGTTAAATTCTAAAATACTGGTATTACTGTTATATACTAAAAGTGACCTATCAACACTTTTACCATTAATAAGGATGTAAATTCTTGATTCATCTAATTCTACATTATCCGTTATATTTGCTTTAACTATAATAGTTGAATTTAATCTGGTTCCATTTTTGGGACTCAGTATTTTTATTTCAGGAGCGATAAAATCTGTTGATTCGTCATAACCAATGTAAATATTTGATAATAACCATCCAAATCCCAAACCTAATACAATATTATTAGTGTCTAATGTAAACATTATCATCACATCCTCCCCTGAATATTCAGATATATCAAATCTTTCTCTTCCAGAAAGAGTTTCGCTTTCATATGTATATTCTTTAAGAACTTCCCAAGAATAACCAAAATCCTTTGAAATTGAGATAATTGCTCTATCTAATTGATCTTCTGGTTGAAAAAATTCATTTTGTAAGGATATATCATAATCATACTCAAAGTATACTTGATATTCACTATTTATCTTAACAGGCTTAGTAATTAATTTTGAGTCCCAATATATTCCATAACCTTGAGCTGCACTTCCATAACTTTGACCAATTCCTCCATATATGAAATGTTGACCTAAACGATATATCGGATGCCAAGTATTGTCCCCTCCTAGCCACGGTGTGAATTCTTTTGGTCTTGGATTCCCAGCTACATAATATTCTGATAAGTTATTATTAGAAAATTTATATCCTATGAATTTTCCATCCTTGAATACATTAAAGTTTAAAGGATTCGGATTAATAAATTCAAAAAGTGTTCCATTTTCATTATACCAATTAGTTGAGTTTTCAAATTTACCATCTGAAATATGAAATCTGAAAGTTAGATTTGAAAAATCCTCAAGATTTAAAGATCTTGTAAATAAAATACCAAAATCTTCTAAAGAATTAGAGCTGGCATTCCAATCACCAAATATATTATACATAGTGAAATTTGTATTATCAATTTCCAGAAAAGTATAATCAGGATAATTATTATCTAAATCAAAATATTCAAAGGAAAATCTAAATTGGTGATACTTAGATTCTTGATTAATTGGCAGGTTGTCTTCAATACTAAATTTTATTGAAGGAGAATGGTAATTTGTAAAATTTTCAACAGTAAAAAAATCTAAAATAAAACCTTTATAATTTAAGGAATCGAAAGATTCATCAAGCGAAGTCTCAAACCTAAATTGGATGAAATTCCCAACATAATCTGTAAGATTAACCTCCTCAATAAACCAATCCCTCTCTTCATTTGTGTAGGTTCGTAATGTAAACCATCCAGTCCAATTTAAATTTATTTGCAGATATACGAAATCTCCATTATTAATACTTGTTCTTAAACCAAACTTAGCAAATGGTTTGGTATCATTGCTTAGCTTGGTTAAGTTTAAAAGAGGGCTAGTTAAAGTCCCATTTGGAAAGGGATCTTCAGTTATTTTAATAGGTTGATAAGTGTAATTTTTTGGATAATCATGATATGTTCCAAAATACATTGAATTCCAAGAGCTATTATACACTCTCGAACGGTTATCAATATAATTTGATTGCTGTAATAATGCCCATCCGGTTCCAGTATATGTCCAATTGCCTATCCCTTCATTAAAGTTATGTTCAGACGGGAATGGTAAACTATCTGTTGGAAATTCGATCGAAATATTGAAATATCCAATTTCTGGGAAGATAGTATGAAACCTCCCATCTGTTGCGATAAAAACATATTGATATAAGCCAGCTTTTGAAAGTTGAATATAATCACTTACAAATAAAGCCCCATCCGTATAATTGTTCTCTGGAGGATAAAATTGATAAAGGGAGTAGTTCTTAGAAATTCCTAAAATTGAGACATAAACTTCTTGAGGAGGGACATTAGAAGTATCATTATCAAAATAATCTATATAAAACCTGTAAGTATCGATACTGTAATTCTTCTTAGGATTATTACCTATAAATTCTTGAAAACTCATGATAGTAGTATTTTTTGATCCTCCAAAAAAAGTAATTTCTGGGATTTCTAACACAGGACTAAAATTGTTTTGAACTGGAGAAACTTTAAAGATAAATTGACTGCTGCCGTCAATTGCCTTAATGATCACAATAGTATCTGTCTGATTTTCCTTAGGAGTGAAGTAAAAATAATCAAAATCTCCATACCATTTCCTTGATGCCTCTAACAGAATTGGTTCTCCATATTGGTTTGATTCATTCGAAAATAAAAAGATATCAAAATCAGCCTCCGGGTCTATAGTTGAAAGGTTAAATAGATATTGTGTATCTTCGATTAATTGCATTTGACGAGCAAATACATGGGTACCAAGAGGATTATTTCTAGAACTCTCCAAATGAGCAGACACCGTTGAATTCACTCCTAGAGATTTAGTTAAAGCGTTAATAGCAGCATGAATGTTTATCCTTCCATATCCTTCATGGATATCCTTTAAACCAGTAATAAAGGGGGTTTGTGATAGAGTTGGTGAATAATTACTTTCATCTTCTATTGTCGAAGGATCATCCTCTCTTTCAAGATTAGTTTCTGAAGCAGTCATCAGAAGCATTGATTTGAGGTATTTTACCCAATGTGAAAGATTCAATGAGTTCCATTGGTTCCAATTATTCCATTTTGCTTCAATAAGTAAGTTTATTGCAGCTGAAACTATTGCTGTTGATATCGAAGTACCATAGTTCGAGGTTATTTTATCAGATTCCTTATCAGCTGAAATTATTGTACGATGACCATCAAGCTTGCTACCTCCTGGGGCAACAAGATCTGGTTTAAGAGTGCCCCCAATATCTTTCCCCATGCTACTATAGGAGGTAACTTGATCTTTGTCATTAGTTGCTCCTACTATAATTGCCTTTTTATTTTTCGCTAATTTATTCAGCGAATCTGAGGTTTTAATTCCCTCATTTCCTGCAGCGATAACAACTAATACTCCATTATCAATAACTTCAGTTATTGCCCTATTAACCGCTCCTACATCTTCACCAAGTGTGCGTATACTTAAACATACACTAACTATATGGTATTTACTTCTATTATGAAGAACATGTCCCAAAGCAGAAATTAAATCTGAGGAATATCCTATGCCAGACTGATTTAATATTTTATAAGAGATTATTTTTGTAGCATTGGCAATACCTGTAAATTCGTTAAAGTTTTCAATATATTTTTCAGGAAAATACTCTATAGAACTATTAAATGAAAAAACGGGTTTACTCTGTAGTATTTTATGATATTTTATAAATAAATCATGAATTCCTAGCTTAGTTTGAGGGATGGTATAATTTAAAATATAGTGATCATTTACGAATTGATTGTGAGTTTTTCCTACCAATGTGTCATTATAATATAAATCAAACCAAAATTTATCTATTCCCCCTACTTCCCAATTCCATGATGAGTTAATAATTATTTGTGAATCTGGGATTGAAGCATTAAAGGAGAATATTTTTAAGCTATAATTTTTTGCAGGTGTGTATTCATTAAATAGTTCTGTATGGGAATAATTTCCATTAATTTGCACAGTAACTGGAGTATTTAGTTTATAAGGGTCTTTCCCTGTTCCAGATATAACTGAAGAAATAAATGTTCCATGTCCATTATCATCTAATATTGGATCACTACTTATAAAATTATGACCTCCAATAATATCTGCCTTAAAGTTTAGTGGAGTATAACCATTAGGAAAGAATTGATGATTTGGATTTATACCAGTGTCAATAACAGCCACAGAGCAGTTATCATTCCCCTTATATCCATCATAATACCACGTAGAATTTATAGCACCAGATTGAATTGAAGCATAATTCATTTGAGTTTGTAAGATCTCATTATTCTCTATTCTAGCATTAGGAAAAATACTTTGGAATAATGTAATATTCTGCGTAGAGGGCATAAATCCCGCAAATCCTGAAAATGAAGAAAACATATTATTCCATTCTTCTTTTATACTCCCACCACATATTTGAAATATTGAGGTTACAGAGCTATTATAAGAAGATTTGTTAAAAAAAACTATAATTTCTTTACCGTAAGAATTTGATATCTTGATCTTTTCTGTGATTAGATCTGGATTTCTGTTATATGAGGAATTAGAAGGAAGATGAAAAGGAATAATTATATAATAACTCATTAACAAAATTCCAAATATAACGAATATGGTTTTAATTTGTTTATTTAAAATCATTCTCTCCTCTTTTAATCACGATCTTTTGTCGATAATTTTGATAAATTTCTTAATCTTTGTCTTAATGTTTGTCTTACTTTCAAAATTGACTCTCTTGAACTCATGTCAAAAAAAAACCTTTCAGTTCTTCTTAATTCATCCTTTCGATTTCTATATTTCTTTGATTGGCGATAAAATACAATAATGATAATAATTACAATTGAACCTGGTAAAATAGCATATAATAATTGGTCTAATTGTGGTGTATTGATTTTGATTGACACTACATTGGAAATTTCTTCTAATTTATGTAAATAATAGTATGATATAATAGCAGGGTTTAATGTTACAAGAGCCTGTCTCTTAGCGCGAATTTGATAACTAATAGAAATTACACTCCCCGGTTCTATATTATCTATAAAATTTACTAAATTTCCTTTTATTAAAGAAAAATCAGATTGGGAATAACTAATAATGTCATTTACAACAATGTTACTAACATTGATTGTCCCTGTATTTTTTACATCAATGAAGACTGTTATCTTATCACCAATCTTAACTTGTTGTTTATCTACATACTTAGTCAGAGTAAAATCTATTACTCCCATAATAAGTGATGCCGCATGGGAAATTTGAATTGTTATTGTCTCAGAACTTGTAATAAAATTTATAGGTGGATAATAATAACATATCGATCCAACTTTTTTTACCGTTATATTAAAGGTTAAAGTCTCATTATAATTGATATATTCAAAATATAATTGTTTTTTATCTATTCTTACAATATCTCCTATTTGATCTGTGCATGAAATGTTGAGATCGGGTATTTTTAATCCAAAAGGGCTATCATTCTTTAAAATAAAGGTAATATTAAATAACCGGGTGTTATAATCGTTATTATTGATAATCTTATTCTCCAAATACTTAAATTCTATAACTCTTAGGAAAGGAACGTGTTTCTTATAGTCTACAGGCGAAGAAACATAGACTTCATTAGTAAAAGTAATAATCTTGGATGAGTTCCCCCCCTCAACATTTTCAGGATTATTATAAGAGATTGAAACTTTACTTATTTTTCTTGTATTAGGAGTGTAAAATGTAAAATTTATTACATTTTCTTCTGCTGGAGCAAGTTTTGATAAATAATAAGTCAGATTACTATTTTCAAGATAAAAATCATTAGTATCGTTCATAATTCCAGGAATCAATAAGGAAATACTAATATTTTCTGCAGTTTGAGAACCAATATTTTTGAATTTTAATACATAAGTATTAAGATTTCCCTGATTTGCATAATACTTGGTTATAAAAGATTGCGCTATAATTGATGCCATATCGAAAGTACTTAACGAAATTGAATTTGACATACTTTCATATTCTATATTCCCCGTGGATGAGCTAAATACAATTCGTGAACCAAAATCATCGTTTATATTGATATCTCTTCTTGAAAATTCAATATCAAGGTTATTTATTGAGATATTAAACTTTTCAGAGTTGATTCCTATAATCTTAAAAAGAGTTGTAAAATTTGGTTTATCTAACGAATAGAATAGCCAATCTAGACTCTCATTATTATTAATAATTGAGAATGTCAGTGAATTATTTTCAATAACATCCAAATATTGGGTCATATTTTGAAACTCCTCTTTTTCAAAATTAAAAATTTCAAATTCTAAAGAATCTAAGTCTTCTGAAGTTGTGAAATTTATTATTATAGAGACTTTTTCGAGAGTATTATTTGATAAATCGACGAGTGAATCATTATTAAAGATAAAATCAATCTCAATTCTCTGATTCATTAAATTTTCAACAGATTCAATAATCCAACTTTCATTATCTGTTTCTAATGCCATTACTGGAGTGGAACTACCAAAAATAACTCCCGAAACAATTTCTGGTGTTTGGGGGTTAATCCCTATTGTAAAATTATTCCTATAAAAAGGAGAAAAGGAATCTAGATCAGAAATTGAGTAATTCAATATTTGATAAGAAATTTGTTCTCCTGGTTCTAAAATCCAGTTATCATCATTCCAAATACTGTTCTCATTAGTAAAAAGATCTTTTACCTCTTCAGGACTGAAGATGGTGAAATAAATTGGATTTGCATTCGCTACAATGTCAATAATGTAATCTGCATTTTCATTATATGGCCACAAATTCGTGATATTAAGAAAATCTGGATAAAACGAATCAAAAATCCCCATACCAAATGTATCAAAATAAAAAATACGAGGATCTTCATCAAAATTAAAAAAGTCTTCTAAAGATTCATATTGATTTGGATATTCAATATTAATTACGCTCCACATATCGTCTCTAACATTCTCCCAGAAAAGGGGACTTATAATAGTAAAGAAATTGTCAAGCTCAAGAGGGATTGGAGTAGGTTTCCCCCAAGCAGTGGTATTTCCAACATTCATAGCAGAGATTTCATAAGAAAAATCTCGGAATGCCCCATATGAAGCATTTCCTCCTATCACGTCCTTGTATATTACCAGATTAGGTTCTGATCGAGAAAGATTATAGGTAATTATAAAGTCATCAATAGGATTTATGATTCCCGTGGGAATGAAAGAGAAACCTTGAAATCCAAATTGCTGAAGTAAATTAATAATATCCGTAGGATCATCTAAATTCACTATTTTAACATACGATCTTTTAAGACCTTCTTCATTCACCCAAAAAAGTTCAAATGAATAATCTTTTAGTGCTTGAACATCAAATTCAACTCCCGCAAGGTATAACAGTAGCCCTACTTGTTCTAATAGATAATCATAAAATTTGAAATTAATAGGCGTAACGTCTATTATCTCAGTACATAATATATTTATTTCTATATCGGTCATAAAAGCACCAATCAGAGCTATATAAATTTTTTCACTCGGAGCAAGAGAACCTCCACTATACCCCATTGCATTCCATAAATTAAATTTATATTGATCTTTTCCAATTTTAATTATTCCTTCTGGCAAACCTTCATATTGAATAAACAAACTTGTGTAATGAGAATTGTTAGATAATGTAAAGGAACTAAATATCTCAACAAATTGTTCTATTTCTTCTTCTGAAATGGTGGCATTAAATAGATCACCATAATTCTCAATTATATTATTAAACTGTTCAACAAGATCTTCTGTTGCTAGGTTTTCTAAGAAAGACAAATCGATGGAATCTACGTTAAAATCTAATTGTTTCGTGGTAATCTCGAAATCTCCATCTAAAAAATCCAAGGAATTCAAAGTTATAAATGTAGAAGACAAATGATGAGAATTAATGTATTCCTCACTTATTAAGCGAGAAATATCCAATGCTTTCCAATACCCGTCCATGGGAAGATTACTTGTAAGTTCATTTAGTAGTATTTCCCAATTAGGGTAATCTCCTATAAATGGAAAAAAATTTGGTTCTGAAGTGTTCACCAAAATAAGATCAATTTTAAATTTCTGCCTTATGATTTCTAGAGCTCTATCTGCTCTTAACATAGCATCATCAGGACTTAATTCATCATCATAGTATAGAAATCCTACAAATCGAT
Source organism: Candidatus Thorarchaeota archaeon (assembly GCA_048882645.1). Classification (GTDB taxonomy): domain Archaea; phylum Asgardarchaeota; class Lokiarchaeia; order Sigyniarchaeales; family SOKP01; genus Loki-b32. Next base: position 11,637 of record JBHLRJ010000038.1, on the reverse strand, counting down.
TGAAACCTATACTATATTGATCCGAAATCGTGCTTTCTGTTAACACATTGGGAAATATTCCTGGTTGTATCGTATTTGAAGCACTTATAAGTAAATTGCATTTATAAAAAGCAGGATCATTTGTATCAAACTGAGAAAAAATGTTTGTGTCATTTGTAAATAGAGATTGTTTTATAATTGATTTATCTCCCGCCACATAAGCATTAATTAGTTCAGCATAAAGATCTGTACCTGCAATATCAGAAATCTCTCTATTGTTAGCAAAGCTCTCAAGAGTTTCAGATTTTTCAACATAATTAAAATTTAGACTTAAGAAATAATTCAAAGACCCAATAAGAAATAAAATTATGAATGTAATACTGTATAATGATCTTCTTTTTCTCATCACATCGTCTCCCTATATATATCAACAATTTTCTTTTTCCGGGCTTTTCTTAACAATAATCTCATCCCTATGTAAATCATAAAAATGGAAATTGATAATATAAATAATATATTAACCCAAGGAACATAGAATACATTAGGTTGTCCTGTGAGTGTGGTTAAATTTGACGTTACGATCCAAGCAGAAAGCCAACCAACAATTATCCCTATAATTCCGCTGCTAATCATAATTATTAATGACTCGATTATAAATAAACGGTTTATTTCTCTTCCTTTTAATCCTAATGTCCTTACTATCCCAATATCTTTCTTTCTTTCGATTATTGTTGAATATGAAGATGATAATAATCCAAAAATACAAATGAAAACTGTTGTCATAGCAATAAGGGTAAATAATGTGTCTAATATAAAGAAAGAAGATTGTTGTTGTCGTACCTGCCTTGCAAGATTGTATAGATTATAATTATAATCATTTCTATACATTTCATTAATCTTATTTTCGATATAATACGCTGATGTATTTTGGTCTTCTCTGAGTTTAATAAATATTCTATCTACATATGCAACAGGAGGAATATCCATTATTTTTAAGTAAGTCTCTTGAGAAATTAAAACACCACCGCCCAATGCTTGTATCCGTGATGATCCAAATTCATTAGAAAATCCCGGCATACTTCTCGCAGTGCCTACAATCTCAAAGGGGTAAATTTCTAATTCATCTCCTCTATGGATCACGATTCTAATGTAATCTCTAATTCTTAAACTAAGATCAAGTGCTATTGCCTCTGAGATAATGCAAGTGAAATAATCCTTCTGATTGAATAAATTACTAAAAGCTTCATCTATTGTTCCAGAAGTCATTTCGATATATTCCTTCTTTATAGTGAAAGAATATTGTTCATCAATTCCAATTAAAGTTATTTCTTGAGTATGTAATCCGGCATAATCTCCTATTTCTGCACGAAAGACTTTGTTTGCTTCAGAATATATTTGAGTTAATTGATAGGGTTGTGCAATAACAGATGAGACTTTTTCAATCCCATTAATCGCTAGAAGTTCTTCTTCAAATTCTATGGTCATAATTCTATTTGGATTGATTATTGACTGCTGAATATTAATTGTACTCCCTCCTATGTTTCTATTTAATGGAGAGAAAATAGTTCCGCTAATACCGTCATATACATCTTCTGGATCTTTCCAACCTGAACTCTCTATTACCAAATCCGACCCATATGATAACTGAGTCCCCGCAGCAGATTGAGCAGAAAGTGTGTTTATTAACGTTGAGGTAAAAATTACAAAAGAAAACGATAATGCAAAAATCATTACCGTGCTTGAATTTCTTCTTTGATATCGAAAAACGAATATCTTGATTACATTATGTAAGCGTCTTGATAACGGTCGAAATGAATGAATAATTATCCTCATTATTAAAGGTATTAAACCCAAACCAGCTAAGGTTAATCCGATATTAAACAGAAGTAAAATTGAGATTAAAACTCCAGCAAATAAAGTGGTGTCGGTTGATATTAACAGACGAGGTATGACATAAAATATAAAACCACCATTAAATGCCAAAACAACACCAAGAAGAATAATCTTATAATTAATTGATGTTTTCTTTTGCAAATGATATAAAGTATCTTCATGACGATAGGGATGTATTGATTCAATTAATTGAAGTTTCATCACTTTTAAAGCAGGAGAAATGCTTACGATCATCCCAACGCTAATACCCATAGCATAAGAAATTAATATGGACCACCATGTGAATGAGAATGTCATTTTAGTAAATCCAATCGTAGCTGTTTCTACAACACTATTTGCAAATGGTATTATAACAAATCTACTTAATAAAATTGCAAAAAATATTCCTAAAATCGTTCCAATATTACATAATAGAAATCCTTGCATTAAAACAATGGCAAGATTATATCTCTTATTAGCTCCTAAAGTTCTGAATATTCCAAATTCTCGAATCCGCTCTTCAACTGAGGTTTTTAATATCCCATTTATTAAAACTCCAGAAATTAACATAGCTACAATAGATACAAATATGAAAACAATTACAATTAATACACTTACGAGCTCAGCCCATCCTAAAACGCGTAATTTGGGCAGATCAATATTATATTCTTTAATCCCAATTGATAATTGGATTTGTGTTGCTATGTCTTTAACAATAGTCTTAGTTCTATCTAAACTTCTAATATCATAAAGACTATTACTATTTTTGAGAGTCAAGATCAATTCATTACAGTTTCCATTGAACTCTTCATAACCAAAATATTCATAAAGTGATTCAATATCCATTAAAATAAGATGCCAATTTCGATATTGAGCTGGCCATTTTAAATTATAATCAAAAATTCGATCTATCGTTAAGTTCTTTACAATCGAGTATGTCACATTTCCATGAGATAAGCTCATCTTTACTTCGAGCATATCATTGAGAGAATATTCGATTAAATCGTTAAAACCATAATAAATCGCACAATGATCTTTTGGTAACTCTTTTAAATTGATTCCTGTATTGTTATCAGGATCAATTAACGAACCAAACATTATGTCATTTTCTAAAGAAATGTTAATTCCAGAAATTACACTCCAATATTCTTCCCCCGTAAATTTATTCTTTACACTCCCCGAGACTTCCATCCTGGGAATAATATCTTTAACGGTATTTGTAGAATTCTTAACCTTTTCGCTTATAGGTTTAAATTCAAAATATGAACTGCGATCAGGCGGTTCTCCTGTATAATGCCGTACAGAAATTACAACATCTTGGTTTCCTGCTTCAATTGTTAAGTAATCTACATAACTAGCAGAAATTGAATCAGATAAAAATAAGATAGTAGTCAAGAGTCCAATCGAAATCAAAACTCCAATAATCGCAAAAATTGTGCGAATTTTTTGATTCTTTAGGTCCTTAAATGCGTATTTTATTACTAATTTCAAATGAGTCATATGGTAGATTATTCTGTTAGTAAAAATTTTAAAGATATATACAAATTTTAATGTAAAATTAAAAGATCTCCTTCAATATTAGCAAAAAGTTTTTTCTCTTCTATCAGTTCTTGTAGGATGTCATCAAAATGCTCTGGCAAATTCATTATTATAGAATTTGGTATACTCTTTTTAATGTCAGTTATTTTTATTTCGGTTTTACCTTGGTTTGTATAAAGATATTGAAAAATTTTACTTCTACATTTTTCCTTATTAATTTCCGCTTCTTGCTTTCGTTTTAATTCCATGGTTCCTGTTTCTTTCAGTCCCCTAATCTCCCCTTCATGAGTAAGTTTGCCATCTTTCATATGATAAATCTTAGAAGCAAATTCTGTTACTGCGGCATCATGGCTAACTGCCACAAAAGTCGCCCCCCTTTTATTTAAGTCTCGAAGTAAATTTAAGATCATAATTCCTGTTTTGCTATCGAGATCTCCGGTAACCTCATCAAGAATTACTACACTAGGATCATTTGCAAAAGCTCTTGCAATTGCTACTCTCTGTTGCTCTCCGCCGCTTAGCTCTGATGGTGTATGATGAGATCTCTCGTCTAAACCAACTAATCTTAAAAGATCCAAGGCTCTCTTTCTTTTTCCTCGACGGCTGAGCTTCCCTGAAAAGTGCAAAGGAACCATTACGTTCTCCATAGCTGTCATTTGGGGGAGCAGATTATAGAATTGAAAGACAAATCCTATCTTTTCCCTTCGAATTTCTGCAAGATCATTATCGTTCAACATACTAATATTACGTCCCTCTAAGAAGATCTTTCCTCTCGTTGGGGTATCTAAACCACCGATTAAGTTTAATAAGGTCGTTTTCCCAGATCCTGACGGCCCCATAATATCAACAAAATCTCCACTATTAATTGTTAAATCTACACCTCGAAGTGCCGCGACTGCTGTGGTTCCAAGCAAATACGTTTTATGTAAATTTTCAACAACAATTAGGTGTTCATAATCTTTTCCCGCAAGCTTATCATCTTTAATCTCTTTTTTCATTTTTTTCTTTTCTATGCGAGACTGAGATATCATCTCATGTTGTTCTTTTCTAATTTCCTCTTTTTCTTTTCTTATTTTCCACTTTTTAAAGTCTTTTGAAACTTCACCTTTCCAGATTGCCAACTTTCCTGTTTCTTGCTCAAATTGCTCCATTAATGCTGTTTTAACTATAGGTGGACTTTTTGACATTGAGATCTGCTCCTCCTTACGTTTTTTTTCTTAAGTATTCTTCTTAAAAACTTATAATTAATATTTTAAACTTATTATATCACGTTGTTTAAATAAATTTTTTCTGTATTTCATTATTTTACGCGTTTGTGAATCTAAGAAATCTTTTAAACGTTAAGGTTCTATTTCAATAGAATTTTCATTCTTGTAAAAGATATCAAGGCTAGGAAAAAAATTTAGGATAAAGAAATTAGATGCTTATCGAAATTAATCATTTTCCTTTTGCTTTATATAATTTAAAATTTTGAGAAAAAGATCATTTTTTGCGGCTTTTTTATTACTATATTCATTTGATTTTAATTCTTTGGGTAGTTTTAACAATACTTTTCGTTTATCCCTCTCTAGAATTTGAGGTTTTTTTGCAGCCCAACGAGGATCATGTTCATACCCGCTTTTCTCATATTCTATTTTAATTTTAATGTTAGTCTTGAATTTCTCTTGTAAAAGCTCTAATAGCTCATTTCTATTAACATTTTTCATGTTTTCTATAATACTATCTATATCCTCATAAAAAGGATTGATCATTTTTTCTTCGACCATGTTAAGATTATTATCTGAATCTAAGAATAATGCTCCGCAGAGTGCTTCAAAAATATCAGCAAGAATCCGAGTGCCCATTACTTTTTCTTTTTCTGCCTTAAAAATGTATTGCTCCAATGCGATATCGTGAGCAATATTTTTTAAAATATAATCACTCTCTAAATTTGCCTTAATTTTTGTTATTTCCCCTGGATCTTTAATTCCTTTTTTATGGAGTTTTAATATAAAAATAACTTTAATAACAGCATCTCCTAATATTTCAAGAAACTCATAATTATTTCTTCCAAGTTCATTACCCAATAGTGGTGTTGTAAGCGACTGAACTAAAAGTTCATCATTTTTAAATTGATAACCTATAAATTCTTGGAATTTTAGTAATTTGTTTTGCATCGCCGTAACAACTTTTAAGTCACATTTCTTTTCAGTTAAATTTAAAAATTGAGAGAAAACTTAATAATTATATGGAAAAAGAAAATAAAGATAAACTTCTCAAGTTGATTAATGAAGTTGACAATAAAAATTCAGAGATTGAAAAATATATCTCTAAATTAAGAATTTTATCTCGAAATGAGACACTTAAAGAAATTATGATTGATATATTTGAAAAAAACACCGTTTTACAAGAAATAGAAAAATCTAAAGGAGAACATTCTCATCATGTAGTTAAGGACCAAATTAACATCTTAAAAACCTTAGTTGAGAATTCAATTTCTAAAATTAATGAAAATCCTACGAGAAAAATAATATATCTGAGGGAATTTCTTGATAATTTCCAATCAATCTCTTCCAATGATAAAGATGTCATTTTAAACTCATTAAAAGATGAAAAAGATAAAGATAAACTTAGAGAAAAAATGAGTTCTTTAGTAGATATCCTTTTATGAATTTTATGGGTTGTAAATTATGCTTCTATAGTTCAAACAATTGAAGCAAAAGTAAAACACTTTTTAATCCTCTAATTTTTAATCGTCCTGTCAGCACTTTTCCGATTATTTTCCCAAGTGAAACATTCTCTCCCCCTAAAAGTTCTAGGAATAAAGATGTTTTAGCCTGAATTAGTCCATTCCAACCTAAGATTTTTTTCTTTAAGTTTTTTTTTGGATTGTTTTTATATCCTTCTACATGAATAGTACCCTTATCAATCACAAGCAAAGCAGCATATTTTCCATCCTTAGCGTTTATAAGAATTTTAGCTTCAGTATCTTTGAATTTCTCTTTAAATTTTTGATTCTCTTGAAGAGATTCAATCTGTTTAGATACAATACTCGCAAATCCACGCAATTTTTTTTTTTTATCTTCTGTCATTGTTTTTATCATATATCCCCCATTTAGGTGTAAATTAAATTAGAGACTTATATTTCTAAAATCTTTAACAAGCTAAAAAGAATTCGTTAACTCAAAATTTTTCAATGGATGAAGAAAAAGTGATCTATCCCTAGATCTTAAGAAAAGTTTGAATCAGTATCCATCTGCTTCACTCCCTGAAAAAAGATCTTCGTAAGCTTTTCGATCCTCATTTGATATTCTTTCCCCTCTCAATCCTTCTTTAATGATGATCGGGGCTGATTCAGTTTCGTCATGATGGATTTTTTTCTGTATTTTATAGTCTTCTTTATCAGTTCCTAAATCAAACTCTTCTTCACAAGCTTTACAGTATAGTTTTCCGTTTTTAGGAATCAACATATTTCCGCAAGTGTCGCAAAACTTCATAATTTCTCAGATTGCACCTTTTTTTTACAAATTCCCTTTTTTAAACTTTTCGGTTTAGTAGGCTATTTCTAATCAATTTTAATGTTTTCAGAAATATTAAAAACGTATAACATTTATAAACTTATCCTTTCTTTGAATATACATGTTGACACATGTAAATTATTTTCACATAAGTTTTAATTTTTCAAACTAATAAATTTTAAGTTTGACTTATTAATTTATTATTAAGGTAGTGTTCGGGAATTTAATGATAAAATGATTCTGAATTTACTAAGGGTGATATCAAATTTTTGATTATTTAACTAGAAAAATAGTTAATTAAAGGCTTAATTTTCTAAGTTCTTAATATGAATTAGATAAAAAAGTGATCTAATATTTTCTTAAATTAGATTAATTAGGAAAAAATGGGATTATTATTAACATAAAAGCAAAACCCTTAATCATTGCTCATAGAGGTGCAAGCAATATTGCACCTGAAAATACTTTAAAGGCCTTTAAAAAAGCTATAGAGTTAAATGCTGATTATATCGAATTTGATATTCACAAATCTAAAGATGGTGAGATCATTGTTATGCATGACAGTAATACATTTAGAACAACTGGACACTTTGGATTCATTAAAAACATGACACTTGAAGAATTAAAGCAGCTGGATTGTGGTGATGGAGAAAGGATCCCAACCATACAAGATTTGATTCAAATTATAAAATATAAGATTAAATTAAACTGTGAAATAAAATCAAGAGGAATTGCAGAAAAATTAGTAGAAATATTGAGAGGGGCTGATCTTATTGAATATACAATCATTAGTTCTTTCAAACATGAAGAATTATTGAAAGTCCAAGAATTCGAACCGCGGTTAAAATTAGCTTCATTACATCCCAGTAGAGTAGGATGGATAAAAAGCTGGCTTTCAAGGAGAAAATTATTAAAAACAGCGATCAAAAACAAATTTTATGCGATAAATCCTTTCCATAAACTGCTAAATGAGAAATTCATAATTAAAGCTCATAAAAACGATATTAAGATATTTCCTTGGACAGTTAATTCTGATTCAGCAATTAAAAGAGTAATAAAGTTAGGTGTAGATGGAATTATAACAAATAAAATTTTCAGAGTTAAAGAAATACTAAATCAGTTAGATTCTAAGTAAATATGAACGAGAAAAAAACTCAACCTTTAGTAATTGGTCATAGAGGAGCATATAATTTGGCTCCAGAAAATACATTGAAAGCATTTAGGAAAGCAATTGAATTAGAAGCAGATTATATAGAATTTGATGTACATGAGTCTCAAGATGGGAATCTCATTGTTATCCATGGTGTTGATATCCTCAAGAGAATGGGTAATGATAAGAAAATAGATCAAATGACATTAAAAGAACTAAAGAAGTTAGATTTAGGAGAAGGGGAAAGAATCCCTGAATTAAAAGCAGTTTTCCATTTAGCTAAAGGGAAAATAGGGCTAATATGTGAATTAAAAGCGAAGGGAATGTCGGAAAAAGTAACTAATCTCCTAAGAAATGAAAAATTGCTAGATTCTACAATAATCATTTCTTTCGATCTTGAAGAACTAATAAAAGTCAGAAAGATTGAACCTGAATTAAAATTAGGTGCCATTGTGCCAGCTAATGAACAATACATTCCTGATTGGAAGATTAGGAAGACCCTTATTCAAGAAGTAATTGAGTCAGAATTTCAATATATTACTACAAGGTTTCAAAATATAGATAAAGAATTTGTAGATTTTTCTCATAAACATGGTCTAAAAGTATTTACTTACACACCAAATACAAAAAAAACAATACGAAGAGTTGTAAATCTTGGAGTAGATGGTATTTTTGTAAATAATATTTCCAAGGCGAAGGCAGTTCTTAAGGAATAACTTATGGTAAAATAAATCAATTTTCTAACAGACATTCAATAATCGCTTCAAGCTTAAAGTAGTTTTATTTACTTCGAATTTTAATAAAATATTTTATCAACTCAACCTTTCTTTTTTTAAATACTTAATCTATAATTGTTAATAATTCACGATTTTTCTAATTATGACGACTAAAGCCATAAATGAAACTATAGAATTTGAGAAATTATTCTTTCCCAGAACTATTGGTATAATAGGTGTTAGTTTTGACATGAGAGGAGGGAGCTTTTTTGTTAGATGTATGAAGAACAAGTTTAAGGGTCCTATTTATCTGTTTAATCCTAAATTAGCTGGAAAGGAATTATACGGATATAGAGTATATGAATCAATTTTGGATGTAGAAGAACAAATAGATTATGCAATTTTAGCAGTACCTGCAAGGTTATGCCCTAAAATAATGGAAGATATTGGTAAGAAAAGAGTGCCTTTTGTAACTATTTTCGCATCAGGATTTCGTGAAGTAGGAAATGAACAACTCGAGCAAGAGCTATTAAATACTGCTAAAATGTATAATGTTAGAATTATCGGACCTAATTGTTTAGGTGTATATAACCCAAAAGCAGGACTTTACTTTGCATTTGAACAATCTAGGAAATCTGGGAATTTTAGTGGAATCTTTCAATCTGGAGGCATAGCACAAAATATGAGCCAGTTGTGCGTGTCTTATGGCTTATATGCCTCTAAATTCATATCTATTGGAAATGCCTTAGATTTATCACCAGTAGAATTTTTGGAGTACTTTATTAATGATGATTATACAAAGATCATCGGAATATATATCGAAAATTTGAGATCTAAAAAGCAAGGTAGACATTTTATGAATGTCTTGAAAAAATGTAATTTGAATAGAAAGCCAGTAATTCTCTGGAGAGCTGGTTATGGAGAGGCAACAAAAAAAGCGATTCTTTCTCATACTGGTGGACTTGCTGGGAATAATGCAATATGGAACGCAGTTGCCAAACAAACAGGGAGTTGTATTGTAAACAACTCAAATGAACTTGCAGCGTTAGCCTCAGCCTTTAACTTAACCCGACTACCTGACACTCGTAATGTGGGAGTTATTGGAATTGGTGGAGGATCGACGATAGAGGCTATCGATATTCTCGAGAAGTATAATCTAAAAATACCAAATTTGACAGAAAAAACTGTTCAAAAAATGCAGAGATTTATTCCTGATGTTAACACCAATTTAACCAACCCTATTGATCTTGGGGGGAGTGGAATTCAACCAAACATATATTATAGAACAATAATGTCATTAGAAAAAGATCCAAATATTTCTTCTATTGTTTTTATTAAAGACCCTGAGCGATTCGGGGGTTTTCAAGATATGTTGGAAGAAATTGGCTTTAGTGGAATGGATTTAAACCGTGAATTCATCAGGTATGTAACTAAAGCGAAACATGTTAGTAGCAAACCAATGTATTGTGTTATGCTTAAAATAAATGAAGGTTTTGAAGAGTACAAAAGTAGATACAAATTTAAACTGAAATTGTTAAATCGCAATATTCCTGTATTCGAAAGCTTAGATTTAGCTGGCACAGTTTTAGATAAAGTAAATAGTTATAGAGAATTCTTACAGAAGCATGGCAAGTATCCTAAGAATTAATCAGATTTTTCCTTTAGATTTGTCGATTCTATAGGTCTGCCAGGACTTCCTTGGTAATAGAATTTTCCAAGCTTTCCTCTCCAACTTTTATGTAACACAGAATTTGGATAGATCACGTTATTATCTGCCGTCACCGCATTTGGACCAACTATAATCCCAGGGTAGAGTGTGGTATTTTTTCCTAATTTAATTTCCAGCATAGTTATTTTTCCAAAAATCGTATTAACAGCATGACTTGAAAGGGCACTTGAGGGATAGATGAAAACATTGTCGCCTAAATCAGTAAATTCTAAACCAACATATGAATCACAATAAATTACATTTCTCCCAATTTTATTATGGCCTATTCTTCTGAGCGTCCTGTTAACAAGCCAGGGAAAAGGAGATTTTGAAGTTAACCACATAGGAAATTTTATTATAAAACCTCTTTGATGGTAACTTTTCATCAATTTTCCTTCCGAGCTATTAATATCATCAAGAACTCTCGCAAAAACTCCTTGTTGCGGAGGAGATTTTTTATTCCAAATCCGAACCCATAGAGCAGCAAATTCAATTAATAAAATCAAATATATATAATATAAAAGTAAAAGGATTCCTGGCAAAACTAAGAAATGAATGATCTGTGGGATCGAAAAAAGATTTATAAAAAGATATTCGAATAATAAAAAAAGCACTAAACAAATATATAAAGGAACTAGAAAACTAACAAAATTTATTTTAAAGAAGTCGAATGCTGGAAGCTCTATTGTTTTCTGTTCTGTCTCACTAGTAGTGAGATTTTTCTGCTTACTTTCTTTACTTTTATTCATTATATTATAATTAAGTAAAAGACTTAAAAAATTAATTCTGCTATCATAAAATTAAAACTATAATAAGATAGAAAATGATAGATTTTATAACTGTAAAGTTTTCTCCAATTCTTTAAATTGCTCTTTTTGCATTAATGGAACGACATTTTTAAATGTCATAATAAAAGCACCTAATGCGAGTACCGACATCACTGATGCGAATATTATAGGTTGAAAGTTTTGTAATAAGAATGTTCCCAAGATAGGACCCACTATTTGACCAATACTGTCTAAGGTTGTAGTATAACCATTTATTTTTCCTATCTCTTTTGGTGTGACTGTTTGAGTGACATCACTTAATAAAATTCCTCTTGAACAAGATACCCCATAACTTGCTACTACTAAAAGTATTATAAAAATCCAGATTTTTGGATAAAAACTGCCAAATACA
>JBHLRJ010000037.1:0-30193 GCA_048882645.1 Candidatus Thorarchaeota archaeon | reverse complement strand
CGCACAAACACCGTCACAGAACGTTGACATTGAAATTCTTCCCCCTCTTTTCCATAAATATCCTTGGATTAATCTCATAATTTGAGAGGAATTTCCCCAAATCAAAACTAAATCAGGTTTGAAATCTATACGACCTAAGGCTCCTGAAACTATTGAGGTATATTTCCCATATGGCAGTTTTGGCATTGTAGCGGTTGTTTTTTTCGCTGCTTCTTTCGTTTCATTGTATCTACCAACAAAAAATCCGCCTTCATCAAACAATTGGTGAGATTTTTCAAAACCAACACTAATTTCAGCTAGAGGGCATAAATTATCTTCCTTTGTACACCCCATTGTCCAACCATAATATCTAGCATAACTAAATAATTGACATAAAGCAATCTTATGTTCTGGTTTTTTCAAAAATTTTACCTTTTCTAAATCTTCCACATTCTCGAGCAATTTCACACCTACGGGAAATGTTGCCAACCTGAGATATTTATTTAATTGATTATCCAGTTTCTCATAATTACCCATAATTTCACAACACACTAACGTTAAAAAATAATTAAATAATAGAGTATTTCAAATTATAATAAAATAATAGATTACTTTTAGTAATGAATTCATCCAGAAAAAGGCTAAAACAAGGTTTGATTCAATGCTATTTTGGTAGAGGTAAAGGGAAAACCACTGCCGCTATAGGCCAAGGTGTGCGCGCGACGGGGCATGGATTTAAGGTTTATATGATTCAATTTATGAAAGGAAATTATAATTATGGAGAGATAGAAGCTATAAAGAATATTCCTAACTTCGACCTAAAGCAATTCGGGAGTCCTGACCTTATAGCTGAACCAAGAGAATTTGATATTAACGAGGGAAAAAAAGCAATTGATTTTGCTAAAAAAATTATAATGAGTGATGAATATGATATTGTCATACTTGATGAAGTAGGTGTTGCAATATCAATGAATGTGATACCTGTTGAGCCCGTCTTGGAATTAATAAAAAATAAACCAGATAAAGTTGAACTAATCCTTACTGGGGGTCCAAAAATGCATCCAAAGATAAAAGAGATGGCTGATTTAGTAACTGAAATGAGAATGATAAAACATTATTATTCTTCTCAAGGCATAACCGCTCGGTATGGGATTGAATATTAAAATCCTCAAAAAATCTTTTTTGTGATGGAATTGAATGAAGAAAGAATAGTAGCTGTTTGTGGGTTAATTTGTAGTGATTGTAAGATTTATAATGCTCCAAAGAATCCAACTATAGCTAAAGAATTAGTAAAATATTTTGATGGGAAATGGGATAATGTGAAAATGGAAGATTTCCATTGTAACGGGTGTCGAGATGAAGAAGATTGCTGGAGTGAAGAATGTTGGATTCGTGATTGTTGTGTTAATGATAATAATTTAGATTACTGTTATGAATGCCAGGAGTTCCCATGTGAAAGACTGAAGGAACGGGCAAGTGAAGATGAAGGATATAAAAACGCCTTAAATAATTTAAAAGAAATGAAAAAAGCGATTTAATTCTAACATTCACTGGAAATATGAAAACTTATAGAATTGGAAGTAAATATGACTCTACGTGAAAGAGTTATAAAAACATTCGAAAAAAAGAAAATAGATAGAATTGTTTATGGCCCACGTTTATATTATTGGTATTTTGTTAATAAAATATATTTAAAACAAAGGGAAGATTTACAAAAGGAGATTCCTTCACATCTTCTGGGAAAAAGCCAATTAGAAATTTATGATTATCTGAAAGCTAGCCCAAGATATGCTGATGAGACTTTAGGCCTTCCCTTTTTAGCAATAAAAAGAAATCCAGAAGCTCAAATTAAAGTCAAAATGCGGAAAGGATCTAAAACAGGTGAATATGTAACTATATATAAAACACCATTAGGAACTCTTAAACAGATTCAGAGTATAGGTGGTGGACTTGGTGGGCATATAACTGAATTTCCAATAAAATCCATTGAAGATATCAAAATAATGAAATATATTTTGGAGTCCACTGAAATTTATTTTTTAAAAAATAATTTTGATAAAGCAGAAGAGAGGTTTGGATATAGATGCGTAACTAGCAATTATATTTCAAAATCCCCTTTCCAAATTTTGGTTATCGAATATATGGGATTTACTCGAACTATTTTATATTTTAAGCGTTATCCAAATCAAATGGAGGATTTTGTAAAGTTTTTAGAAATACACGATGACCAAATGTATGATCAAATTGCCAAATCTCCTTTAAAAATTGTAAATTTTGGAGAAAATATTGATGGTAACCTAAGTACCCCTCCTTTTTTCGAGAAATATCATATACCTTATTATAAAAAACGAGTAAAACAACTTCATCAATCAGGGAAGATTTGCCATATACATATAGATGGTTCCTTAAAGGACCTTCTTCCTTATTTAGGGGATTTGCCTTTTGATGGATTAGAAGCTTTGACAGCTAGACCCCAAGGTGATGTCTCCTTAGAAGAAATACGAGATTCAATTGGAAATAAGGTTTTATTAGATGGAATACCTTCTATCTTGTTCTTACCACAATACTCCAATAATTATGTTAGTGAATATGCTCGAAAGGTCTTAGATTTGTTTTCTCCTAATCTAATATTGGGTGTTTCTGATGAACTTAGTCCTAATGGGGATATTAAAAAAATAGAAATGATTGGAGACATTGTTCGAAAATATGAACTGAATTAAATCTAAGCTCAAAGGGATATAAAGAAAATGAAAAAATATGTAAGAATATTACATAAAAACTATTGTTCCTTCTCCAGTTGTTACTATTTCATCATTCTGATTTTTTACTATTGTATCACATATGATGAATTTCAATTTACCTTCTCTTTTTGTATACATATCTTTTACTGTAGCGACCGCAGTTAATGTGTCACCAAAAAACACAGGTTTGACAAATTTAACGGTTTGTCCCCCATACAAAATTCCTGGTCCAAATAATTTTGTACCCAATACCGCCGAAATTAAACCAGAACTCAAAGCTCCATGAGCAACTTGCTTTCCAAACATTTGAGTTTTTGCAAATTCAGGATTAACATGTATAGGATTGTAATCTCCAGTCACTTCAGCAAATTTCATAACATCCTTTTCGGTAATTGTTTTGGTAAATTCCGCAGAATCACCAATCTTATAATCCTCATATTTTACAGGTTCTAAATCTGACATAAGTTAAAGTAATGAAATGATAGATAAAAATATTAACTATCTCTTCGAAAAAAAATAAATGAATTCCAGAAGTAATTGCTTTATATTAGATTAAATTTATTGCCACTGAACTAATCGGCGCTCTCCTTTAAGAGTTCTTAAGTGTGAAAGTTCTTGAGAAACTTCGAGAGTGCCCACATATTTGCCTTCTTCATCTCGCATAGCAAAATATCGAATCATAATAAATTTTCCATCCATTTGTATCCAAAACTCTGCTACATCTTTTTCACCGGATTTAAATTTCTGCAGTATATCCTCAACTACATGAACACTTTTAGGAGGGTGGCATTTTTGAACTTTTCTTCCTATAATTCCTTTACTTCGAGGGAATATCCTATCTTCAGTATCCGAATAATAGGCTACTTCATCCTTGTCGTTGACAAATGTAAGGTCTACTGGAAGAGTTTTTAACATAATATTAATTTGTTCTGGAGTTAAGTTTCCAATGTCTAAGGTAAGGTTTTCTCCTAAAGATTTAGTCTCTTCAAGTTTGTGAATATCACTGGCTGAAATTGGCTTCCACTGAGTTCCTGGGGTGACTCCAAAAGCATATCCAATCTCTTCTTCACCCTCACGAACACTTATCCAATCAGACTCTTCGAAACCTTCTAATATCATTGGGAAAAGAATATGCTCTTCCTTATATATCATATCTTCGACTTGGTTTAAAACAGAGTCAATCTCATCTGAGTTTTCAGTTTTTAATCCTGCTCTAATCTTGTCGTGAACTGCCCACATAACGGATGAAGGACCACTTATTCCAATTTTTTCTAATATTGGAAATATTTGGTTTTCTTTTCTAGCATAGTGAACTTCAATTTCTGCCAATTTCTTGAAAAGGTTCAACTTTTCATCTCCTTGGGCTGTTTTGATTTGTCTTATCAAGTTAGCTATTTCAAGATTTTCTTGAAGATATGTGTGAATAGGATGACCAGGTATAGTGTCGTAATCTGGCTTTTCATCTAGAGATTCTTTAAATAGTGCCACATGTAAGTCACTTAGTTTAGCAATATCTTCTATTTCTAATGCACCTTCATCGATTAATTCCTGCTCTAATTGACCAATTTCTGGGGCAGTGATATCACCCACAGCTTTTCTAAACATTTCTTTAAGTTCTTCAAACTCTCCTCCTTTATGTATCTTTAATAGAAGCTCTTTTAAAATCACTTTACGTTCCTCATATGTCGGTTCAGCACTAGTTTTTTCAGCCGCCTCTTGAATTATTGAAATAAGTTTCTCGATTGGGATGTTTAATAACCCTGAGACCCACTCTATAGTAGCTTTCTTACCTATAGTTTTGCGAGCAATAGGATTCTTTAAATGTTTTACCTTTGGATTAATTTTATAGATTTCATCGTAAACTTTAGGGTATTTATCTAAAATTGGGAGTATTTTCGTATTGTTATTTATTTCCATTAAATTACCTTTTATCTGCTATGATCAAGTTTGTTTTTCTTTTTTTTTAAAAAATTTGCTTTTAATATATTAAACTTCAAAAAAAGGGCTCTACTAAATTACTAGTTTGCTTTATATAATATGTAAGAACACTTTAAAGAAATGGGAATGAATTCCCGCCACATTTGATTTACTTTTAGCTTTTTTTCATTAATCAATCGACATCAAACCCAAAAATTTATATATTTAAGATGTGCTAATAACTTTAGTGATTAAAAATGGAATAAGTTTATAGCGGTTATCATTTTTGAATTAGACTTTTTTTCTAAGTACTTATCTTAGCTATGATAATTAAAGATTATTGCTATGAACTTTACCAAGCTACTATGCATTGACTTACTTCAAAAATATATGATAATTTGCTTTATACTGATTTTCAAGAAGTAGGGAAATTTAAAATTCAGAATAAGTAGCCAGAATAGTTAGGCTCTATTAGATCAATTTTGGCTAATTTAAATATGAAATCAAGAAATTAAAGTATAACAAAAAAGATTACCGAAAGAAAAAGGGGTGAATTACATGAAAATACTTTTTCAACGTAGAAACTCAAGAAGTCTTGAAAAAATTCGGCGCAGGAATTTCAATACAATGGCAATCAATTTATTTCTTTATGGAATTGGCCAAACTATGTTCTTTATCGTTTATATGCCTTTTTTATATGAATTCACAGATTCTATTTTTATCACGGGAGTTATCACTACAGTGGGGAGCATGGTGCAATTCTTACCAATGCCTTGGATAGGGCGATTATCAGACCGATATGGAAGAAAGAATGTGTGGTACTTTGATATGCCTTTTATGGTTATTGGTTTAATTCTGTTCATTGTCGCAAATAATTTATTTATTCTTATAGCTGGAGTTCTATGTCTCAACTTTGGATGGGCAATTACTTTTTCAATTTACCAAGTGTTTGTGTCGGAAAATAGTAAAGAAACGAGAAAGGGTTTAAATTTTGGAATATTAACATTTATTTTATTTGGTGGAAATATTGTCGGCAGTTATTTTGTATTGGTTGATTCAAGGGTTGATAGTAGCATTTATTTTTTGATTTTTGTAATTATCTTAATAATCAATCAGGTTTTCTTTGCAATTTTTATTTCGGATCCTATTCCACGAAAATCTCGTCTTAACATAAAACCAGATAAGTTTTCTAGATCTAAAAAAGGAATTTGGCGAAAAATGATCACTACACCCAAATTAAGAGCAATCGTCATATTTTTCACATTAGACGCTTTTATCTATAATATCTCTTACTCTATTTATAACGCAGGTTTGATTGATCAATACCATATCACTCCGCAAGACATCGCACTCTTATCTCTTTGCAGTAATATTTCTTTGTTATTGCTCCAAATTCCCGCAGGTCGTCTCACTGACAAAATCGGTAAGAAAACTAGTTTAAAATTATGTCAATCATTTGGTTTAACGTTTTTTTTCCTAAGTATCATGATTTTCTTTTTATGGTCAAAAGTTCTTAAAAGTTTATTACTTCCGTTATTAATTATAGGCAGAATTATTGACGCAGGAGTTGCTACTACATTTATTCCCTCAGAAGGCGTAAGCTTAACAAACTTAGAAGAAACAAGGAGATCAGAAGCCTTTGGGATAGTCTCATTAATTAGAGGAATTGGTGTAATACCTACAGGTATTATTGCGGGATTTTTGATACAGAGTGTGCATTATATTGCACCTTTTATTCTTACAATAATGGGGATCATCTTTTTAATCTGGTTCTTATCAAAATATTTTGAAGATGATGAACAAAGAAGTGACAAAAAAGTTATGTAGAGAAGGATTTATCAAAAAACTCATATGAGAAGTAACTTTTTCTGTTAATAGTCAACTTTTTCACTAGATATACTATTGAGGGAAAATTAATTTATGAGTACACACGAGAATTCTGAAGGAATTGATAAAGTAAAACGGAAAAATCTATGGGTGTTGTTTTTTATCAATTTAATTCATGGAATGGGCGCGGGTATGTTTAATGTAGTGTACCAACCTTTTATTTTAGAGCTTACGGGTTCAATTTTATATACAGGAATTTTTGTGACTATTGGAGGTTTTATTCAATTTGTGCCAATGCCTTTTATTGGTAAATTATCGGACAGAATAGGACGTAAAAAAATGATGCTAATTAGCATTCCAATTTACATCCTAGGATTATCTTCTCTTATTTATTCTAATTCAAATCGCGTAATTTTCCTTCTTATAGGAATTCTCTTATATTTCTTAGGTGCGATAATGAATAATCTTAGTAGTTTAATCTTTATATCAGAAAACAGTAATAAATCGAAAGGTTTAATGTATGGGCTTATCCTTTTTTCATTTTTTGGTGGTACTATCTTTGGTTCTACTTTTGTCCTATTTGGTAGTGCTTTTGATACACGTTTTTTCTTCATCATTTTTATAGGAATATTAATACTGGAGGGGATTTTTAACTTAGTTTTTATATCCGAAAAATTCCGATTTGAAATAATTCAAAAACTAAAGACTAAAGAAACATTAAAAAAAAGACCAGGAATATGGAAAAAAGTATTTGTAAATCCAAAGAATAGAGGTGTTTTGATATTCTTAACTGCAGATTTATTTATATATAATATAGGCTTATCCGTCTATAGCGGAGGATTAAGAGATTTTTACCATATAACGCGAGAACAATTAGCTTTGATCACAATAGTCTTCAATGTTTCAAATATGCTCTTCCAAATACCCAGTGGTCACTTGGCAGATCGAATTGGAAAAAAGAAATCTCTTATTTTGAGTCAGTATTTTGGTTTATCATTCTTTGTTATCAATATTGCTGCTTACTTTGTTTGGGCTTCTGGGTTTACAGCTTTTCTACTTCCTGCTATAATTATTAGCCATATTCCATTTGCTTTGAGCGTTTGTACATTTATTCCATCTGAACAGATGGCTTTAACCGATTTAGACGAAACCAGAAAAGCACAATCTTATGGAATAGTCGGGTTGATAAGAGGAATTGGATTTCTCCCAACAGGATACATTGGTGGATTTCTCATTGCAAGTGTTCATTATGTGGTACCCTTGTTTATCTCGTTTTTTGGTATCTTTTTTGAGATATGGTATTTATTCAAGTATTTTCATGATTAAGTAGGTGATTCTAAGCATATTATATATACAAATTTATTTACTCTGTGCGAAAAGGTGCTTAAATTAATCTAAACGTTAGCACTAAAAGAATTAAAAAAACTTATTAAATTGAGGATCCTTAAAAGTATAAAGTCGAAAATTTACTTTCTTTCAAAATTTATTCTAATACAGAAATGAAGACCGATTTGTTTACGAGATTAGGAATAATACCACTTGGAAAAGAAAAAACATTTTATTTATTTATCCTACTCCCTCTGTGTTATCCAATTGTAATTTTAATTATGAAATACAATGGAATTATGTCTCATTTATTTATGCCTAACGATTTTCAAGCTTATTATTATTCTTCTCAACTTATTTTTAGAGATATCTCCGCTTTATATTATGATCCGGGATTTGTAATGCCGTATCGTTACTTTCCTCTTTCACCTCTCTTTCACATTATATATGGACCTTTCCCATACGAATTTTCTTATATACTCGGATTATTTTCAATTTATATTCAAATGGTAATTGCTTACTTATTAGTTCTCAAGATCGCTAAAGATTATTTCAATCATAATGATAAGGAATATAAATGGCTATTTTATTGCATTGGATTAATGATATTAGTACCATACAATATTATATTATACATTCAAATTCAGACATCTATTACTGTCATATTAACTGTCCTATTCAGTTACTATTATTTTAAAAAAAGAGAAAGAGAATTTCGTAATAATCTAATTGGTGGTACATTTATAATGATCGCAATAATGTTAAAACCTACAGTTTTGATTGTATTGCCTTTTCTAATTGATGTTAGAATTGATAAAAGCCAAATTCGAGTCAGAACTTCCTCGTTTCTCAGAATTATACCTAGTATGGTTATGATATTTTTAAATGTAATCCTCTTTGTAATTTACCCCTCTTTACTTTTTGGGTTTATTCAAAATAATTTCCATCATATTTACATATTCAATATTTTATCAGATAGTTTAACTACATTTCTCGCAAGAATTTTCAATATACATCCAACTATTTTATTTCTAATAATTTGCAGCATTATGTTTGGCGTCCTTTATTATCATTTTTTAACCAAAAACAATGATTTAATTTATTATTTAGCTCTTTCAATTTTGATTTCTTTGATTGGATACATCGATATATGGAATCATTCAATCCTCATCTTACTTCCATTAATATTGTTTGTAATTTTGAAGACAAAATCTCCAGATGATAAATTAAGATTAAAAATTTTATATTATTGCACAATAGGGATAAGTTGGCTGAATGTCTTCAATTTTTTTTTTAGTGTAACATTTTTACCATGGTACTATTCATTATTTACAATATATTATCCTATTCTTTTTATTTACTTGTATATAAATTGTACACCTAGTTCTTTCTTTGCAGACATTAAGGAATCAAAAATTCTTGAATAGTTTATAGAAGATAAATGATAATTTATAATTTTATTTAATCATATAGTAATGCTATTTAATAGTGAACGATAATTAAAAGACAAATGATTAATATATGCAATTGAAGTGGAGTGATTTCAAATCAAAGAAAAAACTAATATTTGTATTCATAGTTTCGATTTTTATTCAGATTACTATTTTTCTACTAATCCAAGTTTCTGATTGGGTTTCTCAAAAACCAGTTAACGATCCCTGGTTTGTATTTTTAACACAAACGATTGAACCATATTCTGATTATAAAATATGGTATCAAACATTCACCAAACAAACTTTATATGAGAATTGGTTACCTTACATAAACATATTGAGAATAAATGTTCCAGAAGTAGAATGGTATCGTTTTTGGTTTATTGAAAATGAGGAACTATATCTTAACTTTATATATCCTCCTTTTTTTTTTTACATTTTAATTCTTCCTTCTTTAATTAATGTTGAATTAGTCTTTCTCCCTTTACTTTTAACAAATGTATTATTACCGATAATAATCTACAAATTTCTTAATAAAAGTTTCAATCATAGAGTTGCTGAGTGGGGATTTATTGCTACTGCTGTAAATCCTTTATATCTTTTCTATAGTGGTGGTTTAGCTTTAAATTCTTCTTTAATCACATTCTTCTTTATTCTAACTCTTTATTTTATATCAACTAATCGATTTGGATTATCTATTGTCTTTTTATCTACCACTATTCTCTTTAAACAAATAATGATCCTTTTAGCTCCTCCAATTATTATCTATATAGTTCTAAAATCAATAAGTGACAAAAGTGAAGCGTCTTTCATCAATTATCTAAAAAAATTTTTTCACTATTCTTCCACCTTGCTTCTTCTATTGTTTTTAGGCTCTTTACCTTGGATTATAATAGCTCCTGAAAATTATATTAGTTCCTTATTAACATTTGGGCTACAAAAACCCACTTTTCTTCCGTCTTTTCACTTTCCATATCCATATTACAATTTTCCTATATTTTGGTTTGATTTTCTCTATAGTTTTAACACCCCATATTTAGTATTTTGGTTCTTTGGATTTCTTAATTTTACTTATATTGGAGTAATTGCCTTAGAAATTGTAGTTATATATATGCTTATATATTGGTACAACCAAAGTATCTTAAATTGGGTGAAATTCATTGATATAATTATATATACTACTTTTCTAAGCTACCTTTTCTTTCCAAGAGGCCTCTATAAATATTATTTCTCATTTTATGTACCCCTTATTATTCTTTGGACGGGTTCTCATTTTACTAATAAATTAAGAAGCGAAACAAAAAAAAGAACAAATTGGATTTTGATAATTGTATTAATTTCAATAATTTTTATGTTACTACCTCGTACTTATTATCTGATTTTAATTTGGGGTCTCTTTTTCTATATCCTAAAGAAAAATCGCATTTTGACAAAAAAATTGTTTGATGAGAATACTTCACTTGTTCTGAAAGAGTAATTTACTAATTTTCGCGTATTTTACTCTTTGAAACGGTTAGTTCTATAATAAAATATATTGAAGTTAAAGCTATCCAAAAGTACATCGATAAAATGGCAATCCATTCAAAGAGCCCTCCTCGCCAGAATTGAAAATTGATGATCAATAAAACAACAGTAAAACCTACATAGGCAGGAATTTTTTTATTGGTATCATGTAATAAAAGAATGCTAAACAGTAGAATCGTGAATATCGAGCTGTGAAAGAAAAAAAAAGCTGCTTGAGCATGAGCTAGAAATAATCCTTGTTGTATCGGGAATACTCCTACCGAAACTTCTGATAAGCAAAATATAATCCCCGAAATAAAAGCAGAATATCTCACTACTGATTTGATTTCCTTAATCTTTTTAAAATTAATAGTTAGTACCAAGAAAAAGGGGATTTGTAAGATTCCAGTAATAATCATAAAAGAGTTGAAATATTCTTTTCCTGTCCATACTCCCAACAAACTAACAATATGATAAAAAATTCTGTAGTTAGGATTAAAAGTAATTACAATTATCATAATTTCTATTATAAGTATTACTGATAATAAACCCAGACAATAACAAATTAATCCTTTAGATGATTGCATATCAATAATTATTATGGTTCTCTAAAATTTAAACGAAAAAATTAAGAAAAGTAAAAAAAATTTATTAATTCACTTCAGGCTTATGTTCACTTTGAGCAATCAATTTTTTTCTCAAAATGTAAAAGATTATAACGCTCGTTACTGCTACAGCGGAAATGCTTATCACAATAGCGAAAATTACAAACGGATCTGTACGTTCCTGTTTTGTATCAACTAAATTTATTGTAATATATTGTATAGATTCAGTATTATTTGCGTTATCTATAGCGTAGAATGAGATTATATAAGTTCCAAATGCATAACCTGATAAACTAAATGGACTCACATAGTCAATCCATGAACCATTGTCAATCCTATACCTAATTTTTGCTATACCGCTACCAAATCCATCATCAGCTGTCAAGTTGAATAGAGTTGATTTTAATACATAATTAGATCCACTGTATGGGATAAAGGAAATTGTTGTTAACGGAACTATTGTATCTTTAAAAATAGTGACCTCATCAAAGAATTCAATACCCACAGTATTTTTTGCATAAAATCGAACTGTGATATCTCCATCAGACATAGCATCCCAAGCAGATTGGTTAATAGTTCCAGTTAATCCTATGAAAGTATAGTTATGCATACCATTGTCTAAAGTATACCATGTTGTATCTAATGTTCCCTCAATACGGAGGATAATCTCAAAATCAAACGGGCTATTACTAAATATTTGATTTGAAATTGGATTTAAAATATTTAGGCCAAAACCAACCTCAAAGTATAACTGTACTTCTCGAACATTTATGTGCTGATCTGAACCGAGCATCGGATAACCAGTGTCATTAGCCCATACCCATAATGTATATTCTCCATCTTCAAGAAGCCAAATATCAGGATCTCCTTCATAGATCTGATAATCTTGATTACCTCCTTGAGATGTTAAATCTACCCATTCACTTGAAGTTTCATTCAAAAAACCATACCAAACTGTATCCATATCTAAATCTGGGCTAGAAATGTCAACAATAACTGTGCCGTTTGAAATATCGTTTTGAATGGGTGAGTTAATATTTAAAGTAGGCGCTGTCAAATCGATCCTGTCTGCCTCATAGGTCAATTCGGTTGTTATATACTCCCATACAATGTCATATGTGGAATTAACTTCAATTATTCTATTATTTAGAGAATCAGCAATGAGTACATTTCCATTTGGTAATTTGTCACAATCTCGGGGCCACCATAAATCTATATGAGAACTATTAAGCTCCCACACAACATTACCAAGCATATCAATCTCTAAAATACGACGATTCCTTGAATCTGCTACCATAGTGTGTCCATTTGATAATCTATCTGCATTGTGAGGTCCCCAAAGAATTGTATGATTAATTGGTAAGATTGCCATATCATAAACTAAATCTCCATAAGACCATACAATATCTCCTTCAGGATTAACTTCAATTATCGAATCATAATTTCGCAACGTCATTAATGTATTTCCATTTGGTAATCGATCTACATCGTTCAAATGAACCCAATCTTCAGGAATTGGATCAGGTACGCGAAGGTGATCAATACAACGCCATTCCCACATAATATCATAAGTTGAATTCACCTCAATTACCCTGTCTTGACTCATATCAGCGATTAAGTAATTTCCGTTTGGAAGTTTATCTACATCATGAATCTCATGGTTACTTGTTAAAGGACCATAGATTGTATAATTCCATACTACTTCATAATCAGGAGTCATTTCAATAATATTGTTTACTAGCGGAACGTTAGGGTCTATATGATAATCATCGCAAATACTAAAGAGATAATTCCCATTAGGCAATCTTTCAGCATCCCATGTAATCTTACCTTCTGGTGTGTATGACCATAATACATCTCCTTCTGGACTCACTTCTCTTAAGTAATGTGAAATTAAAGTATTTCCGGGAAATGGTTTAGAGGGATCATATTGAGTACTTAACTTAACTGTGAACTCAACAGATTCGTAATCCCTTTGAATTATTACCCTGCTGGTTGGATATGCCCCTCCTTCCATAACTATGTCTTTTGCCCAAACATGAAGAGAATATGAGTGTAAATTTTCAAGCAATACTTGAGTAGGACCTAAATATGTGACATTTTCCATTGTTAACCAATTGTTATCGGTATTATCAAAAATTCGGTAAAACATCTTATCGTACCATGGATCATTGTTCTCTAAAGAGACTGTGATTGAAATAGATCCTTCATAGGTAGTATTAATAGGGCTTTTGATGTTAATAATTGGAAGAGTTGTATCTAACCGATCTGCATCATAATTGGCATTTGAAGTATCAAAATACCACACAACTTCTTTGGTTTCTGTATCAATCTCCCAAATCCTATTATATCCTCCCATTCGTGCTGAATCGCTAATTAACATATTACCATTGGGGAGTATATCAGCATCACGAGGCCATGATAAAGCTTCATCACCGGTAGGTGCATATTCCCAAATTATTTCTTTAGTTGTCATATTAACTTCTATTATACGATTATTCTCCGAATCTGCGATAAGGATCGTTCCTTGAGCTGTATATTCCGGATTATGTTGATGTCTGCATAAACTATAATTCCCATATTCTCCATACTCCCAAAGAATTTCTCCTGTGTCTGTGGTGTTTACAATTATTACTTTATCAAAATTACGTAAACTGATCATAGTTGTTCCATCTGGTAAGCGATCTGCATCATTTAAATGAGTCCAATCCCATCCGCCTTCAAGTAGGGGATCCCCTTCAGCAGAAAAACCATAAGTATAATGATCTGTTGCGTTCCAACCCCATTTAATTGTTCCATTTCTATAACATTCCACTACTCGATTACTAGAGGTATC
Source organism: Candidatus Thorarchaeota archaeon (assembly GCA_048882645.1). Taxonomy (GTDB): domain Archaea; phylum Asgardarchaeota; class Lokiarchaeia; order Sigyniarchaeales; family SOKP01; genus Loki-b32. Next base: position 16,026 of record JBHLRJ010000037.1, on the reverse strand, counting down.
TGCTATTAAAAATGTTTCTTCCCCATTTTCATCGAAACCTATATAATCTACATCATGAGTCCAATTTAGAGGACGTCCGCCAACAACTGTTAGATTCCAGACAATTACATTAGTACTAATATCTATTTCCCATATTTGTGCGTCAGCAGATGTCGCACCACCATAATTTATCGCTAAAATGTTTCCATTAGGAAGCATCTCTAGATCTGCAGCATTGATAGTGGTATTCCAAGTCCAAACGGCATTACTGTGGCCATCGATAATTTTAATTGTTCCCTCATCTGTTAATAGGGTCTGATCTCTAAATTCATACTTTGTGGTACTATTAACTGTATATATCGTACTAAAACTTTGTTTATTGTTGGTACTGTTAATCTGAAATATAATTTTATTATCTGTCTCTGAAAACTGATCAAAATAAACAGGATCTACTATAATATCTTCTTTAGATGTTGATCCATCAATTCCCGAAATGTCTAAATTAGGGGTAGGAGCCCAATAATCGAATAATATTGAAGCACCACTCTCAACTATTAATCCTATTTTTGCAGCTGCTTGAGGAATCGGATAATAGTCAGATTGACCTGTTAAAGCACCAATCCATGATGTGAATGTATAAGAACCAATTGTAAAATAGTTTGCATATGTGTCTCCATCTATGGAATATTGAGCTGTCCAATCATCATCATCTCTAGAAAGTTTTAGCCAAACTGGATCGATCTGTGAAGGTGTTAATTCACCTATTAATGTTGTAGTAGTATCATCAACAAAATAAAAAGTCACATTTACCGTTCCTGTGTTATTTTCTAGCATAACTTTAAAAGCATATTTATCATCAAGAATTGCTATAATTCCTCCAGATTTATATCCTTTTAAGTCAAGAGGATTGACTTTTACAATAGTTTCAAAAATTCCAGCAATATTTTCCGTTAAACAAGACGCATCATGGTCAGTAGCATTCCAAACATGAACACCTATATCCGTGAAATTAAGACCGTTAATCGATTCTTCTAAATTTCCATTTAAAATATTAATTTTCTCCCAATTATCCTGTATAATTCCATCATCAAAATTATCACTGTAAGGATTCATGAAAGCAACAGGATCTCTACCACTTGTAGAAAAAGCATAAGAACCAGAATACTTCTCTATTCCATTGACACTATCTCGTACCGAAACCTTAACTAAAGGATTTTTCTCATTAGATTCCATGGGTTGAAAGCCACTAAAAGTTGCTGGACCTTTCAATTCAGTTATATTAACTGTATATGTACTTGAACTAGCAACATTATCATTCATATCGCTTATTTGAAACTTAATTTTGTTTTCATCTTCGCTGTAATGATTAAATGGAACTTCATAAACTGTCATAGTTTCAATATCTGTTGTTCCATTATTAGCTGGTAAGTCAATCCATGGTGTTATTTGCCAATCATCAAACGTTACATTTGTCTGGTGACCAGCATAAATACCTATATTCGTTGATTTAGTTAGTGACGCCATAGTATAACCCAGAAATTCAAAATCTGCGCCATCTAAAGAATAGAATGCCCCAAACTCATCTCCAGAGCGAATGATTTTAACCCAAATATCATCAACAAGACCAATATTAAGATTACTATCAAGATAACTTGTACCATTTATAGAATGTCGTAATGCAAGATAATATCTAATAAATGTAGGAGGCCCTATTTCTGGAATGTTATAATACAAACGAATAAAATTATCATTTTCATCACATATTAATAATCCACCAACATCACCTTTATTTTGGAAATTAACTGAAAGTTTAACTTGTGCGATAACATCACCTGAAATCGCTTGATACATAAAAGGAGCAGTCCGATCATTACCAGACCAAGTATGATTTCCATTCAGATCTGTTATCGTTAAATTATTTCCACTCTCAAAAAAACTTCCATTAATTTGATTACAGTATGACCAATACCCCGCAACTATTTCATCATTAAAGTTATCCCTATGTGGATTACAAAAATCGTTAGGTTCAGATCCGTCAGTACTAAACGCATAATATCCTGAATCAACATTTAATCCACTTTCGGAATCATTAACCTGTATCTCAACATCTGGTGTTACATCAGTTGTAGTGAATGGAGAGAAATTAGTAAAACTTGGAGGCGTAGAACCTGATGAAAGAGGATTTTGAGGCATAAAGTCATTAAGCGGCATACTGTTTAACGTCATAATTAAGAATAGCAAAAGTAAGAAGACTAAATTTTTAAGCTTATTAATTCTTTTAGTAGACTTCATATTAAATCAATTCAAAAATTGATTTTTGTCAAAATAATTAAGTATTATATTATCATCACCCTCTTAAAAATGTTATAATTTTTTTTTCCGAATAAACAAAATTTTAAGCTATGTAAATGGTATAGTTTTAATACTAAAATAATAAAAATCTAGCTATTAGTCTGTAAAATATTGAGATTAAACTTAGAAAACAAAAGGATAAGAGAACATGGAAATCAAAGAGATAATCCTAAAATACAAAGTAGAATTGATTGTGTTCTCTTTATTTTTAATTTATTTGATTTGTATAAGAATTGTAATTCCTATTGCTATACCTTTACCTCCAGGTACAACGTGGTTCGATTGGGATTTTTATATTCATATGGCCAAAGATCCTCTTGCAATCTTTAAACATGAAGTAATTCCTCCTTTTTGTTATAGACCGTTGGTCTCTTTACTTGCGTGGGCAATACCCCTTGATCTACAATTAAGTTTCGCCTTAATCAATTTTGTAGCAATTTATTTAACGGGAATTGTGCTATATTTCACTTTAAGATTATATTTTGACAAAGTTATATCTGTGATTGGCCTTGTATTCTTTTGTTTATTGAATTATATGATCCCGGGGATCCCCTCTTTTAAAAATTATTATTTTTTCAATGTTTACTTTTATCTCAATTATATGGTTGATCCTTTAGCTTATTTCTTCTTAATGTGTTGTTTATATAGTATATTAAAATCGAATAATAAGCTATATTGTATCTTCCTCTCTTTAGGAGTCTTAACAAAAGAAGTTGTTTTATTTACTATTCCTATTTATGTTATATACCTCTATATGAAACAAGAGAAGGGTGTGATATTTAAAAAAAAGGTTTTAGAGGTATTAAAAGATTCAATATATTTACTCCCAAGTGTTGGAATATTTATTTTAATTCACCTTATAGTTGTACCTGATTCCATTAATCCCATTGATTACCCATATTGGTTCAATCTATATCAAGGCAATAAATATTTCTCTATCCAAATGATTTTAATCTTCATTAAACTTAGACTTGATGAATTGTCTTTAGGGTATGGGTTTCTCCAATACATAATTGGAATTTGGGGAATACATACCTTTATTTTGTTCTTTTTTAATAAGAAAAAAGAATTTTTTAATTGGCTTAAACTCTATCTTATTTTCATGGCATTAGTATATTTACAGTTATTCTTAGGATTTGCGAGAACCCGTCCAATATATTATGGATTCTTCCCGATGATACTTCTATCAGTTTCGGGTTTAAACAGAATTTATGAATTATTTATTGAAAAAATAAAAAGAAGTTCAAACAATGATTCGAGAAAAATTAGTTAAATATAAAGTAGAAATTGTTGTTTTTTCAATATTTTTATTTTATTTAATTTTAGTACGAAGCGTAATCCCGATTTTCAAGGGACGGTTATTTCCAGTTGGAGAATGGGTTATAGATTGGGATTATTATATAAAAATGTCTCAAGATATATTTTCAATATTTAAAAGTCAAATTATAGAACCTTTTTGTTACAGACCTTTAGTACCATTCATCGCAGGTAATATGCGTTTCGATTTAGAAACCAACTACTTATTAATTAACTTCTTTGCTGTATATTTCACAGGTATAATTCTTTATTTTACTTTAAGACTAGAATTTAATAGAGGAATATCCAGTTTTGGTCTTTTGGTATTTTGCTATTTAAACTATCTTCCTACTGCAGGGATTGAATTATTCCCAGAATATGCTTTTTATAACGCTCTCTTCTATGAAATATATAATGTGGATTCCATGACATTATTTTTTCTAATGCTAGGATTCTATTGTATTCTCTCCTCAAAAAAGAGACTTTATTGTATATCACTTGTATTAGGTGTTTTGACTAAAGAAATTGTTCTAATTACTATACCAGTATACCTAATTCATGAATTTATGAAAAGGGATCGATCTAAAAGCAAAAGAGAGATGGGAGCTACATTTTTAAGAAGCACTGCTTTTATCGTCCCGGGAATATTAACATATTTTATATTACGAGCAATAATCGTTCCCCAACCTCTCAATGCAGATCCTCGTGCTTATTGGGTATGGCATATACGAGCTTATGACGGTAATGAATATGGTTCGATCGGTATGATAATGATGTTTCTGAAGATAAGAGTAAACCAAATTCTTCATGAATATGCTCTATTGAAATGGACTTTTGGCTCATGGGGAATAACATTATTAGTTCTGTGTTTATTTAACAAAAAAGATACTTTTATTAAATGGCTAAAACTTTATTTGCTTTTTATGATCTTGATATATTCCCAAATGTTAATCGGTATTGCTGAAACTAAATATATTCATCAAGGCTTTTTTCCTATGATCTTTTTAGGAGCTGCGGGATTAAATCGGATTTATGAATTACTTTCAAACTATATAGCTAAGCGAAGATCATTAATCCAGTAAAGATTTTTTTAGGCTATATTTTTTATAATAATGAATTAATAGCAACGGGATTATCAATGACCCAAAAATAATTAATGCAATATAATTTGTTAAGAAAGTTGGATAGAATAAATCTATAATGTTTGCGATAAATCCATAAATAATAAAACTAGAACAGATAACTAAAATTAAAGAGTGTAATGATTTTGCCTTATTTACTAATATTCCGAGATAATAGAAAGGGTAAGCAATTAAAATGCTCAATATGAATGTTAACGGAATAAATATTAACCATAGTGAGGCAGGTCCGTTCAGTAGAGTATCGATGCGATAGATCAGGATAATAATTAAGAATTGAAATAAATAGATCTCATATGTTTTATTTCCAACAATATTAAGAATCTTGTTTGTTTTAAATCTATATTTAAAAAAGAATATCAGTAATAATGTGATAACTATTGAGATTAAAGAGAGGAATACCACTCTCAAAATTGACAGGGAATAAAAATGAAAAAAAATAGAAAAGAATAATAATACATTAAACGAAAGCGAGAGCAGGAGAACAGCTTTACGGTTTCTACCAAAGAAATTTAAGTTTTTTAGATTATCCTTTCCAATCCAAAACCCAAATATCATCCCAAAAATGAACAAGAAATATCTAGGAAGATACGTAATTGAAACCATCATTGAGGGAATTAATTGAAAAAGGAAGCTATATAAGATAAAAAATGAAATACTCAAAATGAGCATTATTTTGCAATTTTTTTTAATTAAATAATAAAACACTGGAAATAAGAGATAACAACTTAGAATTAAAGTAATGTACCAATGATGTGGATCTATAAGAAAGAAATCTGGATTATTTGGCGTTGATCCCGTTCCACCCATGTGAATTAAAATTGAATTCAGACTATAGACATCCTCATAAACAAGGTATCTTACTAAAAGTGTCACCAAAGTCGAAATTATAAACAGGAGAAATATTCTCATAATTCTAGTTTTGTACCATCTAACCCAAGAATGTTCCTCTTTATTTTTTCGTAGGAGTCCAACCATTAACAAAAAACCACTGAGAAAAACAAAAATATTCAAACCTACTCCACCAGGATACCAAAAATATAGAATATCAAAACCTAATTCTTTGGGCGGTCTTAAAAGATGCCCTAATATCACCCCTAATATAGACAAAGCCTTTATTGAGTTTATGCTCCTAAAGAAAATATCAAAATTGTATTCATATTGAGGATTTAACTCAATTTTTGTTCGTTCCATATTTAATTTGGATTTGATTTGTAAATTTTATCTTTGGAGTATTTTTTAAACATTTCTTTAAAATTAGTTATAGAACTGAGATTCCTGTATCGATATTTTAGATAAAATATTGAAATTACTACCACGGATATTAAAATCGAGTCAAATGCAATAATTGAAGCCATATCATTTAATTCGGGAACATGGAAGAAGTTTAGCAGATTAGCAATTACTCCATATGTTAATAGACTTATAGCAATGATTATAATTATTGATTGAATGTTCTTTTTCGTTTTAACCCATTTTCCAAAACGATAAAAAGGATATGCCAATAAGAAAGAAGTAATGAATAGCAATGGAAAAGATATATACCAAACATCGACTTTAGTAATTCCTGCTATATTTAAAATTATATAAGTATTCAATCCTAATGGTATACTATGACTTAAAATAATTTCATATACTTCCTCTCCTGGAAGCTCAATGATTCTCGGTACTCTTGGTTTTTTATTAAAAGTCATAAGTGTCAATATTGCTAACAAAACCCCCATTGAGGGAAAAGTAAAGGTTCTTGCTAAATTAGAATACATGATATTCTGGGTGAAATAACCACTTGTTCCTCTTGGAAGTAGAAAGGATAAGAAATATAGATGTATTAGGGAAAGAACAATAACAGAGACAAATAATACAATTTTAATTTTAGTTTTTTTTTGGAAAATATTTCGATTTCTTATATCATTTTGACATATCCAAAAACCGTACAACATTCCGAAAAAGAAAGAAAAATATCGTGGTGTAAGTAGATTTAACCACCATAAATTTAATTCATGACCAAACCACTCATACATGATGTATTGTGCAATAGAATTATAAACGTCATAAAAAATAATAAAAGAGATATATAGAATAATACTTAGCACAATCATTAATTTAAATCGTTTTTTTATTAAATAATAAAAAAAAGGAAAAAATAGATAACAACTCAGCATTAATGTAAAGAACCAGAAATGTGATACAATCCCCCAAAAATGTGGATTAATAGGGACAGATTGTAATCCACTAAGACACAACAGTATTGTATTCATATTATACTTTTTACCAAATAAAAAGAAGAAAAAATAAAGATTAACTAAGGTGAGAATAATCAGATTGGGGTATAATCTCACCAGCCTTTTATGATACCATCTTTTCCAGGAATGTATTTCACTTAATTTCTCCCTAAAAACACCCATCGTCAAAAACATTCCACTTAGAAACATCATGGCTTCAAAACCAAATTTAGATATTTCTAAGAAAAATACCGTAAATACATTATACGAAAGTATATTAAAAGGAATAAGAAACAGTCCATAATACCAGTGAACTGGAACAACCCCATAACCTACAAAACCCTTTAGTATATTAGCCCCTTGAGAAAATCCTTTCCCTATTATCGAGTCTTGTTCACTCATGGTTAGTTACTAGTATCATTTCCTATTTTTATATGTGAAATAATAATATATATAATTTAATAGATAAGATATCCAGTTTGTTAAAAATGGTTTTGATTTTGTCTTTTTTATTTGCTATTTTCGGTTTACGGAATGGTCTAAATTAAAATTTATCCTTGATAGAATTTAAGTTTTAATGGTGGATCGAATTGAATCATAGAAATTATCAACTTAAAAAAAAGTTATGATATTTTTTAATCAACAAATTTTTAAAAAAAAACCAATGAAGGTTAATTTTGAGTTGCCAGTACTTCTAATTTAATAACATAATAATATCTTTCAGCAAATTTTTAATAATAAGGACCGAATTTTACAATTCAATTAATTTTTAATATCAAAAGAAATATAATTTTTCTTTAACTCAAGATTTTAATAATCAAAAATAATTTGAATAAAAAAAAGAATGGTGTAATTATGGGAAAATTAGCAAGAAAAGTAGCTATGATAGGAGCTGGGATGAGTAAATTTGGAGCTCATTTCCCTCACAAAAGAAACCCCGATTTATGGGTTGATGCTTGGCTAGATGCAGTAAGTAGGGTAGATAATGGGATTGAACCCAAAGATGTCGATGCGTGTTATGTAGGGAATTACTCTTCAGATCTATTTAACCATCAGGGGCACCTAGGACCCCAAATGGCTAACTTGGTTGGATTAACCCCTAAACCTGCAGGTCGTTTTGAGGGGGCTTGCGCTAGTAGTGGCATTGCACTCCGTCAAGCAATTTTAGCGATTGCTTCTGGGGTTCATGATGTGATTGCTGTGTCTGGTGTTGAATGCATGACAGAACTGCCTACTACAGGAGTTACTGATGTATTAGCAACTGCATCAGATAGTCTATTCGAGTATCCTGCTGGAGCAACATTTCCGGGATTATACGCGACTTTAGCCTCAGCCCATTTTCATAAATATGGCACAACAGTAGAGGATTTGATGAGAGTAGCAATAAAGAACCATGAAAATGGAAAGGAAAATCCCTATGCTCAAATGCAAAGATCAATTGCAGATCTTATGGCAAGTAAAATTTCAAAAATAGAAAAATCTGGAGGAGATGTCCCAGACTGGAAGGATGAATTTGATTACCTTAAGAGTAGTTCAAATCCAATGATTGCATATCCCTTACGTCTCTTTGATTGTTCTCTAATCACTGATGGGGCATCTTGTGTATTTTTAGCTTCTGAAGATGTTGCAAAGAATTATACAGATACACCAATTTGGATATCTGGAACTGGTCAAGGTAGTGCTGCATTATCATTACATGATAGAGATGATTTAACTAGTTTTATTGCATCAAAAGAAGCAGCGCGCCAAGCTTACGAAATGTCTGGACTTAAACCTAAAGACATTCAAATAGCAGAGGTTCATGATTGTTTCACTATTGCAGAGGTCGTAGCCTTGGAAGATTTAGGATTTTATGAAAAAGGTAAAGCAGTTGAAGCAATTAGAAATGGAGACACAAAACGGGATGGCTCATTACCAATTAACACAAGTGGAGGGCTCAAGAGCAAAGGACATCCAGTTGGTGCAACTGGCGCTGCTTTTTGTGTAGAAGTCTTCAAACAGATGAGAGGAACTGCTGAGAGAAATAGACAGGTAAAATTTGACGTTGAAAGAATGTTAACTCACAATTTAGGTGGTTCTGGTGCAACCTGTGTTGTAACCATTTTTGAAAAGTAGAGGTGGGAAAGAATGACAGAGAGTGAAAGAGAATTTACTATAAAAAGTTATATGGATTATTTATCTGAAAAAAAACTAATGGGTTCAAAATGTAAAGATTGTGGAGCGACATTTGTACCTGTTAGAAAATTATGTACTAAATGTAACAGTGTCAATATGGAATGGGTTGAAATGTCAGGAAAAGGAAAAATTGCAGCATTTACAAGTATTACCGTAGGAACCCCGTTTTTTGTTGAAAAAGGTTATGATAGAAATAAACCATATTGTTTTTCAGTTATTAAATTGGATGAGGGTCCAATGATAAGTGGTCAATTAATTGGTGTAGATGAGAGCAAACCTGATACAATCAATATTGGAATGCCTGTTAAAGCAACATTTATTGAAACTGAAATTAGAGGTGAAACTAGAGTAGATCTAGGCTTTCAACCTCTCTAAACTAATTTTTTATTTTTTAAATTTTAAATTATTGATACTTTACTTTCAGTATATCTCTATTCAATTCAGCCTATTTTTGAGCTCTGACCGCCATCTACAGGAAGGATAACTGAAGTGATGAATTTCGCTTCATCTGATGCTAAGAAAAGTGCTGCATATGCTACATCCCACGCAGTCCCCATTCCACCTTTTAAAGGAACCATACTATTCCTCATTTTTATCAAATCCTCTTTACTAATGCCCATAGACTTTGAAATTCCTTCAATAGCCATTGGAGTATTCATTAAACCTGGCATGATAGCATTAACTCGGATGCCATTTTTAGCATACTTCATAGCAAGTTGATGTGTTAAGGAATTAACTCCTGATTTTGAAATTTTATAAGCTACATAACGAGCAGCAGCAACAGCAGCAACAGAAGAAATATTTATTATTGATCCTTGTTCTTGTTTCTCCATTATAGGTAAGACATACTTACATACAAAAAACATCCCCTTAAGGTTTACATCGAAAATCCTATCCCAAGCTTTTTCACTCAAATCGACCAACTTCCTATCTCCCGCACCAATACCAACATTATTTACTAGGATATCGATTTTCCCATAAACCTCAACACACTTATCTGCAATTTCCCGACATTCTTCTTCCTTTGTAATATCTGCCTTAAAAACGCAAGATTCTCCACCTTCCTTCTCAATAATGGATTTTGTCTCTTTAGCTCTGTCTAGATTCTTATCAACTAACATTACCTTAGCACCTTCACGGGCAAAAAGAATTGACATTGCTCTTCCATTCCCAATAGTGTCTCCTGGCACTTGGCCTGCTCCAACAACAATCGCTATTTTACCTTTCAAACGGTTTCCCAATTTAATTTCACCTAGATATGTAAATATAGAATAATAATAAAATATGTTAGATTTTTAGAAATAAAATACTAATTATTCGACTTTTAAGGAGAATTACCCAAGATATTTAAATTTACAATTTAAACGAATATCTCTTGAAGAACTCCCAATTAAAATGTTAAAGTCTCCCTTCTCAGCATTCCATTTTCCTTGATTTTCATCGTAAAATGAAAGGTCTTCTTTTTTAATTTCAAAATTAACGGTTGCTTTGTCCTTTGGCTTAAGTAAAACTTTCTTAAATCCTTTTAATTCTTTAAGAGGTCTTTCTACGCTAGATTCAATATCTTGTATATATAATTGAATTACTTCCGCTCCATTTTTTCCACCCGTGTTGACTACATCAAGAGAAACAGTAAGAACATCATCTTCAGAGATATTATCATTAGACATTATGAGATTTTCATAAGTAAATTGTGTATAAGATAATCCATGCCCAAAAGGAAAAAGAGGTTCAATATTGTTAGTGTCAAAATAACGGTATCCTACAAAAATACCTTCGTCATAGAACACATTTTTATCACCAGGATAAGTACGCTCAGAAACATGTGCTGATGAATCTGAAAGCTTTTTAGGTATTGTTATAGGAAGCTTTCCAGAAGGATTTACATCACCAAATATTATATTAGCAACTGCGTTTCCTCCTTCCATGCCTGCATAGAATAATTGAACTATACTCGGAATCTTTTCAAACCATTCAATCATCGAAACAGGAGTTCCAGTAAGTATTACAACAGTATTTTGATTCTCTTTAATTATTTCATTAAAAAGTTTAATCTGTGATTCTGGCAGATTAAAAGAGGTTCTATCGCGCCCTTCAGTATCCATTCCATTTTTATGCCATAATCCTGCAATAATTAAAGTAACATCCGCTTCAGAAGGTGTCTCAACTACCTCAACTTTGCCTTTACAATATTCCTTTAATCCCTCAAGGGGCGTAATCTCATAAGGGGGAAAATTTGTAGAACTACCGCCCTCCAGAAATGTCTTTCTATTCGCATTGGGTCCAATTATTGTGATTTTTTTTACTTTGGCAATATTTAATGGAAGGAGATTTCCTTCGTTTTTTAAGAGTACAATTCCTTCTTCAGCTATTTTGCGAGCTAATTTTTGGTGCTCAGGAGTATTCCTCCTACCTTTTAGTATCGTAGTCTCATCATCAAAAAGTCCAACTTGAAACATTATTCTTAATAGTCTTTTTATATTATCATTAATCGTTTCTTCTGTGAATTTCCCTTCCTTATATGCTTGAACTACTTTAAAAATATTATATTTGTTTGCTATTGGCATTTCTAGTGTTAAACCCGCATTAATACAGCTTTCTGTACTTGTACAACGGCTTGTTGCTCCCCAATCCGATACCACAAAACCCTTAAATCCCCATTCTTCCATTAAAACCTCTCTAATGAGATGCTCATGCTCAGAACCATAGATTCCATTTAATTTATTATAACAACTCATTATTGACCAAGCATCCGCTTCTTGAACTGCTGCTTTGAAAGCCGGATAATAAATTTCTTGTAATGTTCTTTCACTCACTACTGAATTAACAGTAAATCTGTTAGTTTCTTGGTTATTACAAATGAAATGTTTTACACAAGCTGCTATTCTCTGACTTTGAATACCTTTTACAACCTCTACAGTCAATTTTCTATTTAAATATGGATCTTCCGTATGATATTCAAAATTTCTTCCTCCCAATGGAGTTCTATGAATATTGATACCTGGTGCAAGTAGCATATGGGCTCCAACATCTCTTATTTCTTGCGCAATTGCTTCACCAAATTTCTTGCTTAAGTCAAGATTCCAAGAAGCTGCTCTACATATAGCTGAAGGAAAATAAGTAGATTGTATTCTGCCTTGAGCATCAACCCGAACACCATGAGGACCATCATGCATTGCAAATGATTTAATACCTAACCTTTTAATCGGTCTTGTATACCACCAACGCTTTCCAGAACATAATTTATACTTTTCTTTTAAACTTAATCGCTCTAGTAAATCATTTACTCTTTTTTCTAAGGGTAGACTACTATCCATAAATGGCAATTTGGATAATTCTTCACTTGTATATTTTTTACTCATAAACATCCCCTTTTTTATGAATAAAATATTTTTAAAAAAATAAGACTTATGTAAAAAAAAAATAGATAAATTTTTTTATATATTGACATCGTATTGGTGAGATTTAATAAAAAAATACGTTAAACCATTAATTCCAATAATTTTCATCGCCCTTGGTCTATTATCCTACTATTTACCATATTTATCTACAAAAAATATTCAAATTTTGAATATTGATGTAGAATTACACTTTAATGGTGATGAGGCTTATAAATATGTTCAAGACCAGTTAGATATCGGTTTTAGGATACCTGGAACGCAAGAAAGAATTAATTGTGCTAATTATTTTATCACTAAATTTAGAGAAATAGATAATAACATTACATACCTTTTCCATAATTTTACCGTTAATTCAGTGGAATGTCAGAATGTTTTATTCAAATTAAATCAAAATTATAGTAATGTAATAATTTTAGGAGCACATTACGATTCACGAGCTAAAGCAACGAAAGATCCCGACCCCTTGGAAAGGGACAATCCCGTTCCAGGTGCTAATGATGGGGCTAGTGGTTCAGCTGTTCTGATTGAGCTTGCTAAAGCATTATATCAAAGGAGGAAAAATATAACTTGTCAAATTTGGTTTTTATTTTTTGATGCGGAAGATCAAGGCAGAGACAACGATTATGGAATTGATGGTTGGGATTGGTGTGAAGGCTCAACAGCATTCGTAAATGATATAGATAATTATTATAATTCTCTAACGGAAAATTTTGAAAGCATGATCTTACTTGATATGGTAGGGGGTGAGAATTTACAATTTATTGATGAGCTTTATTCTATTTCCTCATTACTAGACGAATTATTCATAATCGGGAGAAGTTTAGGATATAAGCAGCAGTTTCCTTCTAATCCAGATTCAGCATCAATAATAGATGATCATAGAGCTTTTCTGAACATAGGAATTCCATCAGCAGATCTGATCATAAATTTTTGGGATAATCCAATGTGGCCTTTTCATCACACCACTCAAGATAATATATCACACACCTCTAATAGAAGCTTAGAAGTTACTGGGAAAACATTAGAGCAATTTATTTATAATAATTATTTTAAAAGCTCTAATGCCTCATATCAAGTTAATTTTCCATGGTATGTGGATATAAATTTTCCTGAGAGAGAAACAACCGTGATTCTTTTAATTATTATTGGAATAGCATCAATAGTAATATTAATCGTGAGTTATATTAAGTATGAAGCTTCTAATGCAAAAATTAGATTAGAAATTTTGAACAATAAAAATTCAAAAAAAATATGAAAATTTTTTAAATAGACTTAATTAGTCTGATAATTTTTTCCTCATCGTCACATATATCGCACTACAAGCAGCAACAACAGTCGTGATAATAACAAGTAACATGGGGTATCCTGATATTGGGGGTTCTGATACTGTTAATCTATCTCCCTTAATCCATGCATAATACGGAAGGCCACTAAATCCAATTCTCTCGGGCATTAGTTTTGTAAATGACCATCCAATATTATGTGCAAATCCAAGCTGATATTGGGATATATACAACCATGGAGCATGATAATTCTGAATCTGATCTGCTAGTTGGTCATATAAAGGTTGTTGATTCGATGAAAAGTAAAGATCAGTAAATAATTGATCAATGGAATCATTGGCCATAAAACAAAAATTATATCCAAAGTATGGGACAACCCTATTATTAGAGCCATAAAATGCATTCAGTAAACCCCATGGGTCGGTTCGACTACCTGGCCATACAAATGGAAACATATCAAATAAAACAGCGGTGCCGGTGGCCACATAATCTTGCCAAATATCCGCTACAGGAATTCCAAAAAATCCGAACCCAATATCATTGAGAGCAGCTTTCATAAAAACTGGTGATTCCGAGCCGGTGTTATATAACATATTATGGGAACCAATAGGATTTGAAATGGCAACAGCATTCCATTCAGCAGTGGTATTGCTTAAGCCTAATCTTCGATTGGCACATTTCGCTGCATAAATAGGATCACTGAGAAGTATTTCTCGTGCTTTTGTTACATCATGATAGGATTCGGGTATGATTGGATTGTAATATAAACTTTCTATACCAAGACAACTTTGTGAAAGATTCCCCCATCCTTCCTGAACAACATTAAAGTATGTATCGTAATCAAATGAATATGAAAGAGCACGCCTTACCGTTCGATTAACTCCATCTGGTAGTGACATCCCTCCACTTATGAATGGAAATATTTGTTTTGGAGTTAATCCATTAGCCCAAGCCATATCTCCAGTAAGCCCAACACATGGTACATTTAAGCCTTCTTGGCATTTGAAAGTAATATCGATAATAGAAGTATCAAGTGATACAGGAACGTAATCAAACAAAGGATCTGCTATTATAGCGTCATGATCTGTGATTGCTATTTGCATTAAATCAGATATATAATCAACCTCTCCTGTCAATGCTGCTGTCGTCCGTGATTCGGTATCTGCATAATGGCGGACATAGACATCTGTAATAGTGTGCAATCCTCGAGCCTCAAGAGCAGTACCATTCCAATAATCATCATTTTTGATTAAATGTCCTGTTGATGTTATTGATTCATCAAGGTAATCAAACTTATATGGACCCGTACCAATTAAATGTCCAGGAAAAACAGCTGGATTATTTTGAGGAAAATCTGGATTTTCTCCCAGACCATAAATAGGTTCCCCAAACCAATCCTTGTAGGATTCCCTAGAGATCATTTGATAATAAGCAGATGCAAAGCCCTCAACGCCCGCAGTCCAGGTATTTACTGTGATATTAATTAAGTAAGGATTTATAATTTCTGTTTTATTAATTATTGGAATTTCAGTACCCAACCCGAAAAGGTCTTTTTTGTACCATGATAAGTTCCAATGTGGCGTAAAATCATTATCCCATTGTGCGGCATCAAACCAATATAAATCTCGATTTTGAAAGTCACCCTTGCCAGTTAGATTCCCCGAAATCGCAATATCTCTTTCAATGTTCCACTTTGCTACTGTTGCATTCCATTTTGATCCATCATGGAAGGTAACTCCTTGTCTCAATGAAAAAGCTATTGCTTTACCCCCCCCTGTATGACCTCCTTCGTCAGGTCGAGGATAAATTGTCCAATTTGTCGCAAGTAAAGGATGAGCGATATTATCTAAATCCGTCCACACAAAACCTTCAAGACAACCCCAAAAGTAATAATTAGTTGGAGTAGATATATATATAGGTGGATCCCAATCTCCCGCTCCAAATGTTATTCCACAAACAAAGCTTTTTGTTGTTGCCTGAGATGTATTGAGATTTTCTGAGGCAGCTATAACAGATATAAAAGGCATTGATGCAAAAATTGTGAAAAAAATCAATATTATACTTCTTTTAACTTTTCTCATTTTTTTCTTACCTTAACTTTTATTCTCGGGATAAGTAATTTTGAAATAAATTTAGTTAATCATGTTTATGTTAAGGAACTATATAAAGTTTTCAAATA
>JBHLRJ010000036.1:0-30329 GCA_048882645.1 Candidatus Thorarchaeota archaeon | reverse complement strand
CCTGTCATAACTATACTTCTTTCCACATATGGGACATTTAATTTCCATTTTTTCTTTTTCTCGTTTATTTTTATGGGGAATAAATTCCAATTAATTTTTTATAATATTAAATATGATCGTATATATAAAAGTTTTTTCGTGAGCTAGCTCATATGATATTGTTTATTGATAAAAAAGTAAAAGAATGCTAAAGTTCCTTCGATTAAATTGACCAATCGTATAATCTAAAAATTTTTGTCGTAGAAAACTATGATCAATTGGAACACTTTTTCATAACTTTATGATCAAATGCATACTTTTATTAAATTTATGATACTATCTATGATTATGACATTAAATTCTAAATTAAAGCCCTTATCGACTTTAGATCTAGAGGTCTTACGTATATTAAGTGAAGATGGTCGACTTTCACTTCGCCAACTAGCTAAGAAGACAGAAGCAGGTTCCCCTGTAACGATTAAGAATCACGTTGACCGTTTAGAAAAAGATGGAATAATTAAGAGTTACGGCGCCCAAATTGATTATGAGAAGTTAGGCTATAATATAATTGCGATTATTGAAATTACAGTTTCAAAAGGAAAAATGCTTGAAGTAGAGAGAAGTATAGCTCAAAATCCATATGTTTTCGCAGTTTATGATATCACAGGAACATATGATGCTCTTATTCTTGCCAGATTTAAAACAAGAGACAAACTGAGTGAAATGATAAAAGATGAGATACATTCTTCTCCATATGTTGAGCGTACAAACACTCATTTAGTATTAAATGTAATTAAAGAAAAAAGCTCTTTAGCAGAATTATTAGAAAAAGAGTAATAGATATGGAAAGATTAGGAGGATATGTTAATGGAAATTTCGCAGTTCACGTAGTATCTTATGGAAGTCAGATATTCACATTATTCAATAACTCCCATGATAAAATTAAAGAAAATTTTTATAGATTTTCAATTTATTGCAGCAATATTGATGGACATCTTCCTAATCCATCGTTTGAAATTAAACTTCATTTGGTTGATCCAAGGGGTAAAGCCTTGCAATCCTTACGAATGAACCTACATCCAAGTGATTTACAAAATCCTTATTACGATTCAAAAAAGGCTGTTAAATTTCAAATAGACATTGATTTGAACATGTTGTGTCAGGAAGAAGGAGTATGGCATTATTTTTTTACATTAGAGGATGAATCCCATAAAAAAAAGGTAGTGTACCTTCCCAAAAATGGATATATACTTGGACCACAAACTGTCTCTCTAACAACAGCAGTATTTATGGGTCACTCTGTTTCAAGCATTCCTGGTGAAATGTATGTTCTTGCGGGTTTTTTAAAAAATGATCTTGAGTTTATTGTAAACTTTTTTTATTGGAAGGACTTGAAAGATGTGTACCTGTGTTTAATCCCAGCTCGAAAAACAGAGGGTATGGGTATATCTAATACTGTAGGGATCAAGAAATTTAACATGGAATTAGTTAAATCTGATGGTAAATATTTTGGGGATGGTGATTTTCGTTGTACAATAAATTTTGAAAATTTAGGATATAAAGATGTTGAATTGGGGTGGTTTTATTATTATTATGAAACAGTTTTAAAAGATGGAACAAAAGGATATCAATGTCAGCAGAAGGCTTTTTATAGTAAGCATGAAGATCCAGATTTAAGCATCAAAGAGATTGATGAGGATTTTAACGGACCTTTCGTAGCTAGTAATCACCCTCAATTAGTTGATTATTTATTTGAAGATTCTGAGCACTCAATATACTCCCCCAGTTTTCATTTAGGAGAAATTGAGTGTGAACTACCCGAAAAAGAACCGAAAACTGAATATCAAGTAAAATCCAATTACACACTAAGATTTGAAGTACTCTATTCCGATTCCGAGGGCAATAAACCATCTGAGGGATACCCAAGATTAATACTTATAAATAAGGAATTGGACAAGAAATATGATTATACAATGTTCCCTAATAATGTTGTAAGTTCTTTTTGTCAAAACTATGGCGAAGTTTTTAATTCTTACATTTGTGATGTAGATTGGGCTCGCATTGGTGAGGGTATTTGGAATTTTTATTTTGAAGAGAGAAATAGTGATGGGAAATTGATAAAAAGCCTTTTAGGGAAAGAAAAGTTCCTGCGAATTTAAAATTATAATATCGGTTTACAGTTAATAATTTTACACACAAATTTTAGCCGAATTAATAGGAAAATAAAGATTTCTATTGCAGATATTAAGTAGATTCCTTGCTAACAATTCTTAAATCTGGTTGTGACACTTCAGCAAAGCCGTTTTATCCTTTAACTTACTGAAAGATCCTGTTAATGTTTAAGTTTAAAACAGCGACGCGAATTGCGCACAACCGGTTGATGAATGAACAAGAAAACTCAACCGCGGCGCAACACCGAGGTATAAAAGCCAAGGACATCTACTTTAATTTTTAATCATAAAAGAGTTATGTTTCCACCTCCGATTTACTATTTAACACCTCTAATGCATTTTCAATCATATTTTTATACCTTTTAGGGTTTACACTATTTACCCAAGCGACCATTCCATATAACTCATTTTTAATTTCAGTAGTTAATTTTCCCTGGAATTTCAATCTATTAGCATTATAAGTTGCAGCTCTAAACCTCCGTATCCAATTTCGAGATATCCCGATTTCATCATTATTTATTACAATCCCCGTAATTTCTTGGCGATTATTCCTTCTTAAATATCTGGTTTTTTTATGATTGATCCTAAATCCTTCTTCCTTAATAATTTTATAAACTAAACCACAGAATGTACCAATGTTCTCTTTGGGTTCTTTTTTAGTGCTAAAGCTCATATCATCAGCGTATCTTGTATAAGAAAATCCAAAACTTGCTGCTAAACCATTTAAACGTCTATCCAACCTACGACAAATTATATTTGTAATCATCGGGCTGGCTGGTGAGCCTTGAGGTAAAATTCTTCTAGAAGTTGCAACATATTTTATTTTTCCATTTACTTCAATTGGAATTCGTTCGCAGTATGTAGTTAGCATAGCAAGTAAAGTTGAGATATAACCAGAATACCCAAACGAGTGAAACATACCTTGAATCCTTTCAAAAGTTAATGTTGGAAAAAAATTTTCAAGATCCATATTAATAACTAATGCTGGTTGTTTATGATGATCATTAGCACCACTCACCACAGATTTACCTTTTAAAAAACCAAAAGCTTGTTTCGATACTGGTATTTTATATAAGATTTCATCTAAAATTACTCTTTGAGATTGCTTTAATAGAGATTTTGGTGCTGCGATTAATCGAGTTCCACCATTTCTTTTAGGAATTTTGAATCTCATATAATGATCAGACTCTACAACATCTCGATGATAAGTTAAAAATCTTAATTTCTTGTATTCTATCCCTAAAAATTCTGCAAGGTGCTTATCAGTTGATAATACAGGTAAATTGTAAGATTTTAGCTTTTCTTTATTAATTTCACGCTTATAAAGCATAGAAGAATATCGTTTACCAACAAAAACAATTTCCTCTTTTTTCTTTTTTGCCCAAGCTTTTGCTCTACGCTGCTTTTCTAACGCTAATTGTTTTTTTCTTTTAGCCCGCCTTTCAATTGACTCTTTCATTATCTGTTTAGCAATGAGGGTTCTAATTGTATCAATATCAAATGTTTTACCATAATTCTCTTGTAAGTTTCTAAGTTTCCAATTAATCTCAGCCTTTTCATGATAAAAATCTGCCAATTTGTTTACAATCTTTTTGTATTCTTTCATTAATTTCTTTCTTTCAGCATAAGTTTCAGGTGTTTCATTTTTTTGTCGTTCATATGGTGTTGGTAAATCTTTTGGCCAGAAACCGTATTCTTGCATTTTTAGAAGAGTAAATTCTCTCTTTCCCATTTTCCTTATCATGTCTTTATAATCTGCCTTTGACATCTGTCTTGTTTCTTGCTGCTCTGTCATATCACATCAAGGTTTTGTTTAATGTTTCAAGATTATAATTTTTATTCGGTTTTAGTGAGGAATAAACAAATTTGGATGTAATTATATATATAGCAAGGATATGAGCACATGGGGAAGAAATATTTCTTGGTCCCATTTTAAATTCTCTACAATTACATTTTACTTTTATAATTTGCCAGTCTTGATCGATTATTACCTTGGTATTCGAAGGTTTATAATAATTAGAATATCTTGAGGTTCCTCTATAAAGAAAAGAATAGGATGCTTGAATTTCTCCTTTCTTAGATAACTTCAATTTAAAATCCGCCATAGATTCGTTTAATAAAGCTTCAACATTTTTTTCAAGTTTAGTGAATTCATATAGTTTTTGAGGCAGTGGAATACTACATAGTTGCCTAAAACGTATTAATTTATTAATAGGATCAATATACCCTTGACCTCGTCTTAGCATCATCCCAATTCCTGCTCTGATTTCATTTTTATTGTATGTACTTAAACTAGCTTCAATTTGATTTATTGCTAAAAACCTCTTTTCTTTAAGTAAATTGTACACTCCTTCAGCACCAGAGCCAATAAAACCTGCCATAATATTAAAAGCAGTGCCCTTAACCCAATCATTCGCAGACCAAGATGTAAATCCAATTGTCATTTTCATCGTTCCTAAGTCGGCAATTATAAATTGAGGCATTCCAAAACCATGTAATATAATTCTAAATGATTTAGCAATTGGAATGATTCTTTCTATAATTAGCCAGCGTCGTCTTCCCCAAATTTTTTCTATCCGTTTCTTCTTTCCTTTATAAATTGAAGAAAGCGTTAAACTTTTATCCCATGGCTTAAAATTAATTTCAATCTGTTTATTTGGTTCAAAGATCCATTCCATGTATCTAGGGCTTTTATGAGCTTTATGTCGTCTTAAAAATGTACAAATGTCATAGATATCAATTGGCTTTAACTTAATTTCAAATCCTTCAAGAATTGCAGCAGCAGAAACTTGATTAAAGCCTCTTATCCACGATTCAGGTAAATCAATCTTTTTCTCTATATGTTCTGGAGTTACTCCAGTATCTACAGAAAAACCCTCAGGATTGATTGATAATTCTACATCTGTATATGTACGGAATCTTTCCATCTCTCTTGCAAGCTTTGCTGAAAAATCAATATTAGTTGTACCCAATTGAGGAGTGCCTGAAATTCTAAATTCATCCATATCAATTGAAAGGCACCCATAAGTAGATTCATCCAAAGAAAAAGCTTCAAAAGAAACTTGATCAGGATGAACAGTTATTACT
Organism: Candidatus Thorarchaeota archaeon; assembly: GCA_048882645.1. Lineage (GTDB taxonomy): Archaea > Asgardarchaeota > Lokiarchaeia > Sigyniarchaeales > SOKP01 > Loki-b32. Next base: position 25,092 of record JBHLRJ010000036.1, on the reverse strand, counting down.
GGATCTAAAACCCACCATAGAGCAGCATCTCGGTTTTTTATATAACGCCAAAAATCTCTTTCAATTCTATAATAGTCTCGCCAAATATCATACTTTTTAATTTTTTTATTGAGATTATCTTTAATTTTGATTAGTCTATTGATATCTAATTCAAGTTCTTCAATCTTTTGTTTTAAAATCTTCATATCTTCTTGTATATTTTCCCGTACACCCTTCATAAATTCCTCATGATTTCTAAGACGTCGTTCAATTTCACTTTCCAACCATACAAAAAAATCAATTCTTTTCTTTTTCTTGTAACTCATATCTGATATAACAATTTCACGAAGTATTAACATTGCATCTCGATAAACCAGGGGATGCTTGAGACTTCCTACGAAAGAAACCTTTTCATCTCTTGAGAGATCAGGACTTAATCCTAATACTGTTTTATTATCTAAAACAAGGCACATTGAAGGGCTTGGATATTGATAATTAACCTGTATTATATTCAACCTCCATTTTTATTCTAGCAAGGGTAACTAAAGCACGCTCAGAATCGGCCAAATTATTAGATCCACCAATATCCAACAAAAGTGCTTCGATATCTGTAATTTTTTCTTTATTTTGAATAGCAAATTGAGGGATTATATTATAAACTTTTTCTTTACTCTTAGAATACTTATTTGGCAAATATAATAGAGTATTTATATAATACAAAAAGAGTTCTTTGTCTCCATTTCCTAAAGTACAAATAATTTTATCAATTTTATCGGAAATATAACTCTTTACTTCACTAGAACTGTGTTCTAATAATGAAAGTATAAAATTACTAGGTATATTTTCACCATATATCTCATCTAATTTATGAATTCCATATAAATAAGCTCTTCTTACAGGAGAATCAAGAATAATTGAATGTAATCTTATTTTCTCATTACCAGAAAGAGCTTCAAATATTTCATTAGCAATATTATTTAAAATGGTTATTTCTGATTCAAAAAATAATAAGACAGTTGATAATCTCTCTATTAACTGATCTTTATATTTATCAATTATAGTGAGAAATAGTCTAATCATTTTAGGTCTACCCAAATCTAATATATCAATGATTTCGGAATTAGGGGGGATCTTCCTTTTCTGAATTGCCTTAAGGATTGAAGAAATACGAAGATTTCTTGGTGTAGGATTTTTTATTATCGAATCTATCTTAAATTCTTTTGAAATCATTTCTAAATCCTTAATGGGGATTGTTAGTAAAAGATCTTCAAGATAATTTTCAATCCATTCTGATAGCTCTGAGACTTTAAATAAATTTTTGGTAATAAGATCGAATAAGCTTAGTTTTATTTGATATGGAAGCTGAATTATTTTAGAGGTGGAATCTTTAATTATTTCTATGAAATCCTCAGATATTTCGCTGACATCTCTGGCTAATCTCACACTATTACTTAAAAATGACTTAACAAAATCAGCATAATTTTCTGGTTCAAGAGATAATATATTTTCCCTAAAATATTCTAAATGTTCATTTCGATTAGTTAAGTATAGAAAATTTACTATCTTTGATGGAGTAAACTGTCCGTGTGTTCTGTTCATATAATTTTTTGCTAATTCTTGTAATTGAGAATGTTCCATAAGGGCAAACATCAAGTCATCTTCAAAAGAAGCCTTAGAGTTTAAATAATTTTCTAGAATCTCCAAAAACATATGAGAAAGTTCAGTAAAATTCGCTAAGGAAAGCTGGATTATTTTTCTATAATCTAAACTTTCAATAAATTTCTCTCTATTCGGTGAATCCTTAATAATAAAATAGCACATCCTTAAAACATAACCAACTTTTGCATCAATTGCTATTTCTGCAACAGTTTCTAAATGACGATCCCAGATATCTTTTCTGAATTCTAATCTTTTTTTTTGTCCTAAGATTCCATATCGCCAATTGAAACTATCCTCAATTAAATCTCTATTCCTTTTTATATCATAATAAAGATAATATCCTAGTAAATAATTGACTAAGGGTCTCTCTAATATATCATAAGGTTTATATCTAGTAAGCATTGCCTTCATTGCTTCTATAAACTTTAGTTCATCTGTTTTGGTAAAATTATCGATTACGCGACGAATGTAACGTAGATAATATCTATGGGCACTTGTCTGACTCTTTTTCTCAAAGTAATATTTTAACCTTGGAGCATCTAAGAAATATGCTATTTTACCAGTAACCTCTGCTAAACCATAAATTTCAGCTTCTTGTATGGTATTTTTAAATTTAATATATTTGAAACTGATTCCATCTAAATACAATCCTTTTTCGAATTCTATATACCCTCTTTTTAAGAAATAATGATATCTCCATTTAGAAATTTGATCCTCCTCTTTTACGTCTTTCCCTTTTATGGATACTAATTTCAAATCCATCTCATCTACAGTTTCAGTGATCCATTTTATTCGCTTTTTTCTCAAATCTGGATTAATTGAGTTTAAGTATATTGTCGCACATCTTTTAACACCATTCGCATATTTTTCTTCAACCCAATTAATTTCTTTCTTGATGAAGTTATTAGCTTCTTGTTCCAATATTGTACTTTTTTTCCTTGCTAATTCTAAGAATAAACCCGCAATTACTTCTGAACTCCCAACTTCCAGAATTCTTTGGTACAAACTCTTTGGGGGATCAAGATCTACAAGATTGCTAAGAAATTTTCTTCTCATATAGATATTTTGGTAAGACATCAAGTTTACTACAAAATCTTGGTACTTCTTATCTGAATGACTTAGTTGTAAAATATCATTCGGAGATTCAGCAACCTTAAAAACTGAAGAAATAATGCTAAGCATTTTAATGTTTTTTATAATGTCCTCATATTTTAGTTTTGGAAAATAAGGTAATCTTAAATAGTAACCAGGATCAAATTCATAAAAGGTAGATATTTTCTTTCTTGAATCTGTTTGACGTTGCCCGTATCGCCAGTAACGCCATTTTTTTAGAGCTCTATTTTTTTCAAACATCTCCACATCTCTATATTTGTATTCTCCAGCAATGGGATCATATTCCTTTTTAGAAATCATCTTAACAGGTCTAAACGAGGGTAAACGGTTGTTTCTTCCACAGAAAATAGCATAATGTGTATATTCAACATCTTTTTCAAAAACCTTATATGCCCCAGGTTCAATTCTATAAAGATATTTATTTAAGGTCTCTTGAGGTTCTTTCTCTTTTTCAGATTTGATTCCAATAAACGTATCTAAAGATTTTTGCTTTTCTTTGACAGTTGAAATCCCTGGTACATAAATTTTGCCCCTGTCTCCCCGATGTAGAATTAATTTTTCACCCAAAAAATCGTGTTCTCCATAAAGGATCAAATATCCTGGATTTCCTTGTAAGTCCCAACCCCATAAGACTACTTTCCTCCACGGTTTCCGGAGAGTCTTTGTCAATCTTGGAGTTAATATAGATAAACTTTCTCTCTCTTCTAAATAGGCTTCTTTCCATCTCATATACTCATTTGTTTCTTTTAGTTCTTGAACAGCGCTACACTGAGTATTCTTCTTTAAGAGGTTATAAGCAATGATGTAAGCTGCCTCTTCACGATTTAAATTCATTAGGAATTGAATTTTAAGGCTTAATAATTCCTCTGTTTCTCCTAATGTGAGAGCATCATTAATTAATTCTAAACCTTCCTTCCAATCTGCTATAAGTTTACTTTTAGAATGTCTATACTTAATAATAGTCTCAAAAGCTTTAAGCCAAGCTTTCTTCCCAACATCCTTATACCAAGAACGATATATATGATAGTAAGGATCGGAATGATTTAACTTTAATATATAATCCGCTCTTTCTATAACTTCTTCTTCTGAAATTTGTTGCTCTTCATCTAAGGATTCTTGACTAACATACCACTTTAGTAATTCCTCAAGAATTTCATTTTTCCTATATCTGCTTCCATAACGATCAAATTTCCCTATTTTTATCTTATAAAAGTTGAATTTTGAATCAGAAGGCATAATTTAGTCTTTCTTCATAAATTAATACTAGGTATAATTTTGTCTTTATTTTATCTTATTTTTGAGATATATTTAAACTTAAGATCATTAAATATTTAATAATTTATTTCATCCGAGTTGAATCTTGAAATTCCATTCATGGTTGTTTTTTTTTTCACTTTGTTCACTTGAATTTTCGAGTAATTCCATGAACTTTTCCTCCAGTTCCACGATTCTTAATTTTAATAGTCCAAACAAAGATCCTCATTATAAAATACTAAAAATCTTTCATTATGGTGCCCTTCAAACCATATTTTGATCATCAGGATTAACAATATTTTAGTAGAGACGTGAAACTATTTCACATATATAAACAATCAATGTTAATTTTTTGTCGTAAATCGTTCGATTTTTCTAAAAATTTTTCAATATATCATAGTAAATTTTATATATCAGATTAATTATACTAAAAAGCTTTCATTTAAGTAGATTATTTTGGTACAATATGTTCAGTGAACTGATTGAATATTGGTTCTTCTTTTAGTAAAATTACAAAAAACTAGAAGAAAGTTTAAATATCCTAGATCACTATTTGAATATAACAAAACAGCGGGATTATATTCCCACAAAAATAAAAACATAATAAAATAAGAGGTTAAAGAAAAAAATAATTTTTTAGTAAGGAGGTAATGAAAATAACAGTTCAAGAGCATTTTCGAACATGGGAAGAGATCTGCCTAGAAAAATTAAAAGAAATAGGAAGATGCTCAGCAGCAGAATGGGCTGCAGCGATGGGATATGAAGAGAATCGTAATGGAGTTACGACAGTGATTAAACGAATTAAGAAGAATATGCCTGGAAGATTAAAGGTATATTATGAAAAAAGACCGCGCTTATATGAAGCATTATAAGGAGTGTAGATTAAAATGTCTTTAAAATGCCCAATATGTGGAAAGGAATATTTACATGACAGAAAGGTCTGCCCTAGATGTGAAGAGATAGCGAGTAGTAGCGGTTTAAACACTATAGAGAAAAGATGGAGATGTGATAATTTCTTAGAATCTCGATCTATAGTCTTTGGAAGCAGATTAGGAGGTAAAATGGAAAAAACGCCCATTACGACAAAATGTAGTGAATGTGGAGAGGAATTTTCATATGGTAGGCATATATGTCATACCTGTGGTTCCAATTCGATACCGTTTGGGAAGTTATTTGAGAAAGAGTACACGGTACGAAAGTGGAATTGCGATACTACTATGGCATGTGTAGAGTTAGAATCCTCTAATTTGCACACCATTGAATCAATCGTAGAGCATATACCCCGTGTAGAAAAGCTCGAGAAAACTGAGTATAAGTGGAATAATATCAAAACAAACAGTCATTTTCAGATGGATGAGAAGAAAGGTCCTCTGATCTATGAATAAAGTTAGTTTTTATATTTTAACTAAGTAAAAAAGAGAAAAATTATGACTACATCTCAGAAGAAGAATGAGTGTATGGTAGTAAAGAAAAAAGCTTATTGAATCTAAGTTATTTCTTTAGCTTTTTTACTTAATTTTTTTAAAATTGTATTGAATAACTTAGGAGGTTGATAATATTCGGCAAGAGATAGTTTTATTCCCGGGATGTGTGATTACGTATCGTCTCCCTTTTATCGAAGTTTCGATTAGAAAGGTCTTAAGCCATCTTGGGATCACTTATACAGAAAATTCAAAATTTTCCTGTTGCCCAGAACCCAACGGCATAAAAAATTCTGATAAGTTCTTGTATTCATTAACGGCAGCGCGGAATCTTGCTCTTGCTGAAAAAGATGATCAAGCTATTTTTACACCTTGTAATGGTTGTTTTACTACTCTTAAAAAAGTAAAATGTGAAATTGAAGAAGATCACCATTTTATGGGGGAGTTAAACAAATATTTAGATAAAATTGATCTTGAAGTACAGGGTAAATCTCAAGTTTTCCATATGGTCGAATTCTTCTCTAAATTCAACAGAGAACAAATAAAAGATAATTTAAAATCTCCTCTGACTGGATTGAGGGTTGCTGTGCACTATGGATGTCACTTTCTCAGACCAAGTAGTAAAGTGCAACTAGATGATCCTTTAGAGCCGACTATCTTTGATGAATTAATACAAGATATAGGTGCTCAGAGTATAGATTATGATCTCAAAATGGAGTGTTGTGGGGGAAGTCTTGAAAGAGCGGGGAAGCCAAACCTATCATTGGAAATAGTTAATGCAAAACTGGGAAGCATCAAGGAAAAGGAAGTGGATTGTATTGTAGTATGTTGTCCTCAATGTTTTATTCAATTTGATCATTTACAGCAAGAGTTGAAAAAGTTAGATTATAATTATAATATACCCGTTTTGTATTACTCAGAACTATTATGTATAGCGCTAGGGATTGATATTAAAGATATTATTGAAAAATATCATAGAACGAGTGTTGATTTGTTGTTTGAAAAGATAAAAGTTATTAAAGAGAAAAATGCAGAAATCCGAAAATACTTTGATATTAATTTCTTGCTTAAATGTCACTCTTGTAGTGCTTGTGATAATGATTGTTTAATCGCTAAAATGACAGAATTCCAACCAAGCATGATTATAGGAAAACTTCTTAAAGGGGAAATCGAAGAGGTGATCAAAGATTACTCAATTTGGATGTGTCTTGATTGTTATCTCTGTTATGAATTATGTCCTATGAGAGTAGGGCTTATTGAAATTTTTACAATCTTGAGAAATTTAGCAACAGAAAGAGGATTTGTAACTAAAGGATATGAAAGTGAATTTAATTCTTTCTATCAAAAAGGAACGGTAGGATTATCATCAATATCTGCACGAAAACGAGTAGGATTAACCTCAATTAAACCTGATGTTGGAGATTTAAAAGAATTATTTAATTTAATAGAAAGAGAAAATATAGAAAGAGAAGGTGAATAAAGGTTGAAATGGGAAAATTACACATCATTACCTGAGAAATTTAGGAATCAGAGAGTTTTTGATGGATGTGGAATTTCAGGCTTTATTAACATAGATGGAACTAGAATTTCAGGTAAAAAAGTCATCGATATGTTATGTATTTTAAAAGAAAGAGAGAATGGACTCGGTGCAGGATATGCAGGATATGGTATATATCCTGAATATAAAGATTATTATGCATTTCACTTTCTATTTGATAATGAGATAGCTAAGGCAAATGTTTTAGAATATCTTGAAAAAGAAGGCAAGATCATCCATTCTGAACCTATTCCAACAAAGAGGGCTATTAATATCGAAAATCCGCCAATTACTTGGAGAGTTTTTTTTGATCCTGATAAGGGTATGAATCGAGATTATGATGAAAAAATAGTTCAAATTGTAATGGATATCAATTCTAATATTGAAAATGCTTTTGTCATGTCTTCTGGAAAAAATATGGGTGTTTTTAAAGGAAATGGCTGGTCAAACGAAATTGCTGATTTTTATAGAATTTCTGAATATAAAGCTTTTATGTGGTTAGCGCATTCGAGGTTTCCAACAAATACGCCTGGATGGTGGGGTGGAGCTCACCCTTTTAATCTATTAAACTGTTCAGTGGTTCACAATGGAGAAATAACCTCATACGGAACCAATAGAAGATATTTGGAATCTTTTGGATATAAATGTACCTTATTTACTGATACAGAAGTTATTGCCTATTTAATTGATTTATTATCCCGTAAACATAAAATCCCTCTAACTATTGCTACCATTGCATTAGCACCACCATTATATGAAGAGATTGAAAAACTAGATAAAAAGCAACAAATATTATTAAAAAATATAAGAGCAACATACAGAAGTGCAATGTTGAATGGACCATTTTCTATTGTTGTAGGCTATTCGAACCCAATTCCAACATTGATTGGACTTTCTGATAGAAAGAAGTTGCGTCCTCTTGTAGTAGGAATTTCTGAAGATGAAAATACCGTTTATATGAGTAGTGAGGAAGCATCATTTAAAAGACTCATGTTAACTGATAGTGAATTTACCTTAAAGGAGATTTTTCATCCAAAAAGCGGTACAGCAGTTATTGCTAAACTTGGGGAAGGATTAAAGAATAATATTCTTGAAATCCCGGTAAAAAAAGATGAATTATCAATAATGGAGGTTTTTTAAATGGTAATTGCTCATGAAATTCTTTCATATTTCAAAGTAAATATTAATCGAGAGGATTGTAAGCAATGTAAAAGGTGCATTAACAATTGTTCTTATGATGTTTTTTCCTTTAATGGTGAAAGAATTGTCGCTGAAGATAGTAAATGCGTAGCTTGTCAAAGGTGTGTTGCAATGTGCCCAGGAAAAGCAATACACATATCACAGAGTGAATCTTTTTTACCTCCTCATGGTAATTATACAAGAAAGATCCGTAATATCATTTGGGCTCAAGCTGGTGATGGAGGTGTTTTACTTTCAGCGACTGGAAACGATCGACCAATTCGCTCAATATTTGATGACTTACTTCTTGATGCTTGTCAAGTAACAAATCCAAGCATTGACCCTCTTCGTGAATCAATCGAAACTAAAATATTTTTTGGACGAAAGCCAAAGAAACTTGAGTTTTCTGTAGAATCGGATGATATAAATGACATTTCATTAAAAACAAATATTTTCCCAAACTTTGAAATAGATATGCCAATTATGGTCGGGCATATGAGTTTAGGGTCGATTAGTTATAATGCATGTCAGGCAATATATCAAGCTGCAAAAGAATTAAATATTATAGCAGGTTCAGGAGAGGGTGGATTACATCCTGATTTTTATGAATATTCACCACATCTCATTACTGAAGTTGCTTCGGGACGATTTGGAGTTGATGTTAATTATTTAACCAACGCTGCAGGAATAGAAATAAAAATTGGACAAGGTGCAAAACCTGGCCATGGTGGGCATTTACCAGGAGAAAAAGTAAGTGGGTTAATCTCTCAAACTCGAATGATTCCTAAAGGAAGTGATGCATTATCTCCGTATCCTCATCATGATATCTATTCAATTGAAGATTTAGCCCAATTAATAGCTGCCCTAAAAGAGGCAACAAGATATCAAGTACCTGTTGGAGTAAAAATAGCTGCGGTTCATAATTCTGCCCCAATTGCAGTTGGTATAGTTAGAGGTGGAGCAGATTTTCTTACTCTTGATGGATTTAGAGGTGGAACAGGTGCTGCCCCAAGAATTATAAGGGATCATGCTGGAATTCCCATTGAATTAGCTATTGCTGCTGTAGATGAAAGGCTTAGAGAAGAAAATTTACGAGATGAAGTCACTTTAATTGCTGGAGGGTCAATTCGATATTCTGCAGATTTAATAAAAGCAATAGCTTTAGGCGCGGATATTGCAATGTGTTGTATGCCTGTATTAATAGCAATGGGCTGTAGAGTCTGTCAGCAGTGCTTCAGAGGACTCTGTTCTTGGGGGATAGCTACTCAACAAGAATATTTGGTAAAAAGGCTAGATATTGAAGTAGCTAAAAATAGGATTATAAATTTATTTCATTCTTGGAATGAAGAATTAAAAGAAGTTTTAGGAGCAATGGGTATTGATTCGGTCGAATCGCTCCGATCGAATAGAGATAGGTTAAGATATATTGGTCCAAATCCGCGAATTGCGGATATATTAGGAGTAAAACATGCAGGTGAATGAATGAAATGGTAAAAAATGAAATTGAAGATAAAAGCTTAGAACTTAGTTTTGAAGAACCATACAGAATAGATGCTGCACCAGATGGAGAACCTTTGGATTACAGAGATTTGAATGAAAAGATCTATGAGGCTGTTAATGCGAATTATAAAAAAATAATACTAAACAATGTTTGTGGTCAAAGGTTTATCGGTGCTGCCTTACAAAAAGATGTTGAAATAATCATTAATGGTATTCCAGGTAATGATCTTGGGATTTTCATGGATGGCCCAAAAATTAGCGTTCATGGAAATTGTGAAGATCAATCAGGTAACACAATGAATAATGGAACGATAATAGTAAAAGGAGATGGTGGGGACGTTATTGGACTATCATCGAGAGGAGGCAAAATCTACATTAAAGGAAATGTAGGATATCGTGTAGGAATCCACATGAAAGAATATAAGAATCAATTTCCAATAATAATAGTTGGTGGGACTGCTAAAGATTTTTTAGGTGAATACATGGCTGGTGGAATTATTATTGTACTTGGATTAAAATTTCTACCTGATGGGAGTATTATTGAAAGTGATCAACCTATTTGTGGTAATGAATTAGGTACAGGGATTCATAGAGGAACTATCTTGCTAAGAACTGAAGAAAATCTAAAAGATAAATTAGGTGTTGGAGCCAAAATTACTGATAACGGAGATATAGAACGTACACTAATCGTTCCCTACTTAATTGATTTTTGTAATACTTTCAATATTCCTTTAGATCTGATAAGTTACAAATCATTTAAGGTAATTATACCAATCTCAAAAAGACCATTTGGAGGTTTTTATTGTAAGCAATTAGTATAAATTTAAAAATTCATAGATTTCGAACCTAACCAAAAAACGGATTTATTCTGGAAAATGTAAGTAAAAATAAAATTATTGATTTTAAATTTAATATGTATTAATGGTTATTTCATAAGATTTTCTAATTGGTCTACGAAATCTTCATATTGCTTTATTCCTAGCTCCCAGAAATCTTGTTTTGTAATATCCAAACCAACAATCTCTCCTAAATCTTCTGGAGAGAGGCTTCCACCCGCAGCAAGAAGTTTCTTGAATTTAGGTACGAATTCCTCCCCTTCTTTTTTAAATGTCTGATATAACGAATACACGAAGAGTTGAGCATATACATAAGGATAATTGTAAAACCGAAAATTAGGGATAAAGTAATGTGGTTTCATAGTCCATTCGTAATCCATCTCCTCAAACCATTCAACAGAATCTCCATAAATTTTATCTCTACCAGCACACCAATACTTTGAAATAGTTTTTCCATCTAGGTTTTCCCCATTTTCAATTGCTTTATAGAGATTCTGTTCAAACCAAACTCTCGCACTCACTTGAAAAGCAGATTGTCCTGCGTCATCTAAAACATGTGCTAATATAGCCATTTTTTCCTCCTTAGATTCCGCTTTTTTAAGAAGAAGATCTGTCATTAATAATTCTCCAAATGTTGATGCTGTTTCAGCAACTGTATAACCAGGGTGAATATTAAAGTAAGTTTGTTCTTCAGTAGCTAGATAATCATGGATAGCATGTCCTAATTCGTGAATAAGTGTGAAGATCTCATTCATCTCTCCAGTGTAAGTCAAAAGAATAAATGCCGATTTACCTTTAAACCATGAAGCGCAATTCGCTCCATTACGCTTTCCTTTACGAGGACTTGCATCAATATGATTTCGAGTAAACATATCCTTTACAATTTCAACAAATTGAGGATCAAATCTTTCAAGAGCTTGAATAACTAACTCCTTTGCTTCCTCCCATGAATATGTTTTGTGAGGGGCTATGGGGAGTGGCGCTCGTACATCAGCACAATTTAACTTTGGTAGATTTAATATTTTAGCCTTAAGATTTAAGTACCTACGGTAGACACCAACTCCTTTTTCAATTGCTTTCATTAAATTATCAATAATGTCTTGAGTTGTATCATTTATAATAAGGCTATCATGCATCGGACTATCATATTTCCTTCTATTAGAATTTTTTACCCAATCACCACAAATACTTCTAAGCGCTGAAGAAAAGACATATTCTTCTTCTCCCAATAATCCATATATTGACTTATTTGCTGAAATTCTCGTCTTCCTATCTGGATGGGTAAGTAAAGCATTAGCTTCTACATATGATAATTCCTTCTCCTCACCCTCCACTTTGACAATTATTTTTCTGGTGTTTAACCATTTAGATTGTAATGTACTCCACGCTCTAATCCCATATTGATCCTTTTCAAGGATTAATTGTTCTTCTACCTCAGATAAGTTATGAGGATAAGATCTTTTAATTTTTTCTAAATAATGTTTATAATTAGAGAAAATTGGATCATTAATTATTTCAGTATTTTCATGTACAAATTTAGCGATATCTAACTCTAGAAATGCTAAATCTTTGGCGATTTTTGTGGTGAAATCTTCAACTCGATTTTTTAAAGTTTCACTTTCCGGAATCGTCATATTCGCGCTATATAATCTATTCTTATAAAGATCTAATTCACCAATATCTGCACTAAACTTTTCTTGCTTCTTGAACAATTCTAACAATTGAGAAGGCGAAAAATCATTCATTGTGATTTTTTCTTTGTACTGCCCTATAAATTCTTCAGAGGTTCTTGAAAGTCTTTCCATCATTTCAGTTATCTTAGGATCGTCGTAACCTGAGAAAATTTCGGTTAAATCCCACGCGACTTCTTTTTCTATCATAAAAATCAGTAGATTTAAATTTAGTATGTAAGAAAACCTTTAGCATCTTAAAAATTTGTGTTTTATAGAAGGAGTTAGCAAATCTAATTTACATTAAAAGTTTTAAACCATTTTATTTCATATTTTATTCATATTCTATTGTTGCGGGAGGTTTATTAGAAATGTCATAAACAACTCGATTAATCCCATTTACCTCATTAATAATTCGAGTACTGATTTTTTCAAGTAAATCCATATTTAGTTTGGCAAAATTTGCAGTCATAAAATCGAGAGATTCGACAGCTCTGATAGCACATATATATTCGTATGTTCTATAATCTCCCATGACTCCCGTGGTTTTTAAAGGAAGAAAGACACAAAAAACCTGAGAAAGTCTCTCATATAATCCCGCTTTTTTGATTTCATCGGTTAAAATCTCATCAGCTTCCCTTAATATATCAAGTTTTTCTTTATCTATAGGACCAATAATCCTTACAGCCAATCCAGGTCCTGGGAATGGATGTCGGGAAATGATTTCTTTTGGAACTCCGAGTTTTAAACCAATTCGTCTAACTTCATCTTTATACAAATCTTTTAATGGTTCTATGATATCTAACTTCATATTGTCTGGAAGAGTTACATTATGATGTGATTTAATTTTTGCAGATGTGTCACTTGTTGCACTTGTTTCTACTCGATCAGGGTAGATCGTTCCTTGAGCAAGGAATTTAATTTCTGGATATCTTTGTTCCAGCTCAATGGTTTTATTTTCAAACACTTCTATAAATGTATGACCGATGATTCGTCGTTTTTCTTCAGGATCATCAATATTTCGAAGTCTGTTTAAGAATAAATCCTCAGCGTCTACATAATGGAAGTTTTTAAAATTCAATATATTCTTAAATGAGCGTTGTACTTCAACCTCTTCATTTTTTCTAAGCAAACCATTGTTTACAAAAATACAATGTAAACGATCACCAATTGTTTTATGAAGCAAAACAGCAGTAACAGAAGAATCTACTCCCCCGCTTAACCCTAAGATAACCCTATTAGTGGGTCCTATCGTATTTCTTATTTCTTCAATTATTGTATCAATTAAATTCTCAATTTTCCATTCAATTTTGCATTTGGCTATTTTAATAGCAAAATTTTGGAGAATTTTATTACCATGTGGCGTATTCACAACTTCAGGGTGAAATTGCACCCCATATACCATTTTTTCCTCATTAGCATAAGCAGCTATAGAACAAGTGTTAGTTTTTGCTAAAGTTTTAAAATCTTTTGGTAAAGAGATTACTTGATCACCATGCGACATCCAAACAACCTCCTTTTTATCAAGAGAGTCAAAAAGTGGGCTTGGTTCTGTGATAACCAGATTTGCTTTACCATATTCTCTTTTATCTTTAAGCTCTACCTCTCCACCAAGCTGATAGATAATCGTGTGGAGTCCATAACAGATTCCTAATAAAGGAATTTTATTATAAAGAATATATTCAAGAAGGTCTGAGGATAGTCTTGGAGCATTTTCTTCATAAATGCTATTTGGTCCTCCAGATAAGACGATCGCTTTTGGATTAATTTCCTTAATTTCCTTAAGACTTGTATTAAAGGGTAATATTTCAGAAAAGATCCCAAGATCCCTAAATCTCCTAGTAATGAGATGACAATATTGACCGCCAAAATCTAAGACAATAATCTTATCCATAGTTAAATATTTAAATCATTTATTTTTCAAAAATTTTATTATCTAGTTCTTATCTTGCCTTTAATAATCAAAAGTTTAAAATTAATTCCATCTTTTAAAATCTATAAAAGAGATCAAGGAATTGCGATAAATTGAATCAAGAAATCGCACAGAAAATTAGCGAAAAGGAAAAAGTCGCAATATTAGAGATTTTGAAAAACTCTGAGGGAGAAAAAGGAAATTTAATTTCTATTTTACAAAGCATTCAAGCTATTTACAATTATTTACCTATATATGTGCTAAACTATATCTCTGAAGAATTAAAACGCCCCCTCGCAGAGATTTTTAGCGTAGCAACATTTTACACTCAATTTAAATTTCAACCATTGGGAAAAAATCACATTATTTGTTGTGATGGCACAGCTTGTCATGTTAAAAAAGGGCCTCTACTACTAAATTGGCTTGAAAGTGACTTAGGAATAAAATCTGGGGAAACGACAGAGGATCATGAATTCAGTATTGAATCTGTAGCATGCTTAGGTTGTTGTGCTATTTCTCCGGTGTGTGTAATAAATGGGAAAATCTATGGTGAATTAACACCTAAAAAATTAAGAAAAATTATGAAAAAATTAAAACAGATAGAAAACCAATAAATATGAGTAACACCATAATAAAGCGAACCATTCGAGTGTGTCGAGGTACTGGGTGTAATTCACTAGGAGCTGAGAAAATTCATGAAGAATTAATTAAATTAATAGAGGCTAATAAGCTTTCAGAATTCATAAACATAAAATTGACAGGATGTCATGGATTCTGTCAAATCGGTCCTACTTTCATTATTGATCCAGATAATATCCTTTATGTTAATTTGAAGGTTGGTGATATTAAAGATATAGTTGATCAACATTTATTAGAAAATAAAATTGTAGAGCGGTTGCTCTATAAGGATCCGTCCAAAGAAGTTTATGTTAGAGCCATGAATCAAATTCAGTTTTATGCTAATCAATCACCTATTATTACTAATAATTGTGGAGTTATAGATCCTGAAAATATAGATGAATATATAGAAATAGGGGGATACAATTCAATTAAACAAGTCTTAGAAAAATATAGTCCTATTACAGTTATTGAAGAAATTAAAAAATCTGGTTTACGTGGAAGAGGTGGAGCAGGATTTCTAACGGGTCAAAAATGGCAATTCTGTCATGATGCCCAAAGCTACCCAAAATATTTAATTTGTAATGGAGATGAGGGGGATCCTGGAGCCTTTATGGATCGAACTATTTTAGAAAGTGATCCTCATAGTGTCATTGAAGGAATGCTTATAGCGGCGTATGCTATGGGAACAAATACAGGTTATGTTTATATAAGAGCAGAGTATCCATTAGCAGTTAAACGATTTGGATTAGCTATACAACAAGCGAAGAAGGCAGGATATCTTGGTGAAAATATCCTTGATTCTGGATTTAATTTTAATCTTATATTAAAAAAAGGGGCTGGAGCATTTGTATGCGGAGAAGAAACAGCATTGATGGCATCTATTATGGGAAAAAGAGGGATGCCCAGACCACGACCTCCCTTCCCTTCAACCTCTGGCTTATGGGATAAGCCAACAAACAATAACAATGTAAAAACTTATGCTTATATCCCGAAAATAATTGAAAAAGGTGCTGATTGGTTTTCTTCAATAGGAACTCAAGACGCAAGTGGTACGCTCGTTGTTGCTCTGACAGGAAAAATAAACAATTCAGGGTTAGTAGAAGTACCTATGGGAACTTCGATTAGAGAATTAGTATACGATATTGGTGGTGGTATTCCAAATAACAAGTTATTTAAAGCAGTACAAATTGGAGGTCCTTCTGGGGGATGCATTCCTGCAAAATTTTCTGATACTAAAATGGATTACAAGAGTATAACTACCTTAGGTTCGATTATGGGCTCTGGGGGCTTTATAGTTCTAGACGAGGATACTTGTATGGTTGAATTAGCTCATTATTTCATGACATTTATTCAAAGGGAGTCATGTGGTAAATGTGTCCCTTGCAGGATCGGAACAAAAAAGATGCTTGATATTCTAACTAAAATCACTGAAGGAAATGCAAATTTGAAAGATTTAGAAATGTTAGAAAAAATTGCTTATATTGTTCAAAAAGCAAGTTTATGTGGATTAGGTCAAACAGCGCCTAATCCTGTTTTAACAACTTTAAAATATTTTGAAGATGAATATAAGGCTCATGTGCTTGATAAGGTTTGTCCTGCTTTAGTATGTAAGAATTTAATTTATTATTCTATTGATGCAAATACGTGTACTGGATGTGAAGTGTGTAAAAACAGTTGTCCCTCTGAAGCAATCACTGGTACACCAAAAGAAATTCATAAAATAAACCAAGATCTATGTATCAAATGTGAGCTATGTTTTAGTTTGTGCCCAACAAATGCAATTTCAAAAAAATCTGAATCAATAATAAAGGGGTAAATATGGAACAACCCAAAAATATGTTGAATATAGACAATAAATCCGTAGAATTCTTTGAGGGTCAAACTATATTAGAAGTAGCACAAAAAGCAGATATTTATATTCCAACACTCTGTTATATAGAAAATCTAACTCCCTATGGTGGATGTCGATTATGTATTGTAAAAGTAGAAGGGATGAAAGGTTATCCCCCAGCTTGCTCTACGATTGCTGAGAATGGGATGAATGTTACAACAAATGACAAAGAACTTCGAGAATTAAGAATAGAAGTATTAAAATTAATACTAAGTGAACATCCTTTCTCTTGTCTTGTATGTGAAAGTAAAGATAACTGTGAGGAACTAAGGAAGGGCGAAACTAAAGCAGGTAGATCTTTTGGGTGCTTTTTTTGTTCCAGTAAAGATCACTGTGATTTACGGAAAATTACAAATTATCTTGGAGTAAATGATATTGAGTATCGATTAGAATACAGAAATACTTCACTGAAGAGAAATGATCCCTTTATTGAGGTAGATCCAAACTTATGTATTTTATGTGGTAACTGCGTGAGAGTATGTAATGAACTAAGAAATATAGGAGCAATTAATTTTGCTTATCGCGGACATGACACTCTCGTATCAACTGCCTTTGATTCCTTGCTTCTTGATAGCAGTTGTCAATTCTGTGGTGCTTGCATAGATACATGCCCCACAGGCGCAATAACAGCGAAAAATTCAAAATGGTTTAATAAATCTAGCAAGGGTACTCCATCTATATGTGGTTTTTGCAGCATTGGATGTAGGTTTGATTATTTTTCATATAACGATATGTTAGTTGAGTCACTCCCTAATAAAGAAAATTATAGTAAGAACAAATATCCCTGCTTATTTGGTAGATTTTGCATTGTTCCCTTCACTAACGGGAATGAAAGACTGAAAATTCCCTTAATTAAAAAGAATAATAACTTAATTCCAGTTGAGTGGGATGAGGCTTATCTTTTTATAAAAGAAAATTTAAAGAGTTATAAACCTGAAGAAATTGCTATTTTAGCATCTTCAGATTTATCTAATGAATCCTCATACATCTTAAATAAATTTGCACGCATAATTCTAGAAAGTGATAACATAGCGTTAGTTGCTCTAATGAATAATAGATTAGACAAAACTTCCTTCTGGAAAAATGCTAATATTGAAGGCGTTTTTAATAATATTTCCTTAAACATTGTTAAATCTCAAGAGGAGGTTATTGAAGATATAAAAAAGGGAAAAATAAAAGCTTTATACCTTACTGAAAGGCTAATAGATTCAGACATTTTAAGAAGAATCGAATTCCTAATAATTCAAGATATATATCCTTCTGAAAATTTTCAATATGCCGATGTTGTACTTCCAACCTGTACATTTATTGAAGATTCAGGATCATTTATTAGCTCAAATCAAACACTAAATCATTTTTTCAAAGCAGCCCAAGTAAGTGGAAAATCCAAACCAGATTGGCAAATTTTTTCTGAATTAGCAAGAATGTATGGCAAATCCGATAAAGATGAGTTCAATTATGAAGATTTTAATGATATATTTGAAGAAATCAAGAAAATAAATACAAAACCTGCCATTTCTTATTTAGATAATTTAAAAAAAACCAAAGGTACATTAGTTCCCTCTTTCGAAGAAAATTTGTCTGAATTAATTAAAGATCCTTCGATATTGGAGGTCTTCACTTATCGAGGTGAAAGTATATCCAATCATGTACCTGATCTCAAACAATTAATTGATTATAGGTCAAAGAAGATATCGGATGATCGAGCTAAAATTGAAAAAGATAAACCAATAAAAACAAAATTTAAGGTTGTATCAATCAAAGAAATTGCAATTGGTTTCTATCAATTGGTTATTGAGGTTCCCTTAATTGCAAAGAAATCAAAACCTGGCAATTTTCTAATTTTAATGAAAGATGAGATGAGTGAAAGAATACCTCTCACCATTTCTGATTGGGACACTACAAAAGATACTATCACAGTTTATTTTCAAGAAACAGGATATTCGACAATGGAGTTATTGGAGCTTAAGGCTAATGACTATATTTATAGCGTAGTGGGTCCCTTAGGAAATGGTATCCAAATTGAAAATTTTGGAACAGTTTTATTAGCAGGAGGATGTTATGGAAATGGAGCTATTTATCCGATTGCCAAGGCACTAAAATCTGTTGGAAATAAGATTATTGTGATTTTAGAAGCAAAAAATGAAAATTTATTTTATTTGGAAAAGGAATTTGAAGAGATTTCAGATCAAGTTGTGTATTGTACTTCAGATGGATCTAAAGGCTTAAAAGGTAAGATTTTAACTGGTTTAGAGCATATATTTAGTAAAAGTATTGAGATAAATAGGGCATACTTCGTTGGTTGCACTCATATGATGAGAGAAGCGTCCAACTATACTAAAGATCACGGAAATGTTCCCACTTTTGTGAGTTTAAATACTATAATGATTGATGGAACTGGTATGTGTGGGTGTTGTCGATTAACTTTAATTCAAGATGGAAGAGAAATCATTAAGTTTGCATGT
This sequence comes from Candidatus Thorarchaeota archaeon, assembly GCA_048882645.1. Lineage (GTDB taxonomy): Archaea > Asgardarchaeota > Lokiarchaeia > Sigyniarchaeales > SOKP01 > Loki-b32. The sequence goes on along the minus strand of JBHLRJ010000036.1, from coordinate 6,055 downwards.
ATAGATGGACCAATTTTTAATGGGCATCAAATTAAATGGGATGAATTAATCTCTCGTAATGAGCGTTTTGAAGAACCAGAGGTTTCAATTTATCAATCTCATTCATGTAGAGCTATAGAAAAATTTAAGATGGGTGATCTTAATGGGTGAAAGTGCTCCAAAGAAGAAATCAGTAAAATTACCTAGACATAATATGCAAGCACAAGATCCGAAATTAAGATCTAGTAATTTTAAAGAAGTAAATTTAGGATATAATGAGGAGACCGCAAAAGAGGAAGCTGAAAGATGTTTACAATGCGCAAATCCACTATGCGTAGAAGGATGCCCCGTTAACATTAATATCCCTGAATTTATAAGGTTAATAAAAGAAAGAGAATTTCAGGAAGCTGTTAGATGTGTTAAGGAGTACAACATTTTGCCAGCAATATGTGGGAGAGTATGTCAACAAGAGAATCAATGTGAAGCAAAGTGTGTTATGAGAAAACGATTTGGTTCTGTTGCTATTGGAAACCTTGAGAGATTTCTCGCAGATTGGGAAAGAGAGAACCAACTTAAGGAATGTCCTGATTGTGAAGCTCCTAATAAAATTAAGGTAGCTATCATAGGTTCAGGCCCAGCAGGACTCACTTGTGCGGCAGATATGGCAAGATACGGATATGAGGTAACCATCTTTGAGGCTTTCCATAAGGGAGGAGGTGTTTTGGTATATGGGATTCCTGAGTTTAGATTGCCGAAAGCGATTGTAGAAGATGAAATTGAAACACTGAAAATGCTAGGAGTCACCATTGAATACAATATGATTATTGGGAAGATATTAACTCTGGAAGATTTAAAATCCATGGGATTTAAAGCGATTTTTATAGGGATAGGAGCAGGAAGCCCAAGATTTTTAGGTATTCCTGGTGAAAATTTAAAGGGTATTGTATCTGCGAATGAATATTTAACCAGAACCAACTTAATGAAGGCTTATGATTTTCCTAAATACAAGACCCCAATAGTAAAAGGAAAAAATGTGGTAGTTATTGGAGGGGGCAATACTGCAATGGATTCAGCGAGAACAGCACTTAGACTTGGTGCAAAAACGGTTACAATAGTATATCGAAGAGCTATGGAACAATTACCTGCCAGATTGGAAGAAGTTCATCATGGAGAGGAAGAGGGTATAATTTTTAAATTACTCACTAACCCAGTTAGATTTATTGGTGATGAACAAGGAAAAATTAAAGAAATGGAGGTAATCAAAATGAAACTTGGAGAACCTGATGAATCTGGTCGAGCTCGTCCGATACCAATTGAAAACTCCGAATTCATTATTAAAACTGATCTTGTAATTATTGGGATCGGTAATAATGCCAATCCCCTATTGACTTCAACTTATCCTGCCCTTGAATTAAATAAACGGGGCAATATAGTAACTGATAAAAATGGAAAAACCAATGTAGAAGGGATTTATGCTGGAGGAGATATCGTAACTGGCGCAGCAACAGTAATATCAGCCATGGGTGCTGGAAGAAGAGCTGCAAAAGCAATGAACGAATATTTAAAGTCTAAATATCTATGAATGATAACAGCATAATACTATCAGTTATTAATCGGCTACAATTCCCAGTTCATTCCCACAGTAAACTTATTTGCTATTGTTTTATATAATTAATTATTATTTCAATTAAATTAAAAAAATAACGAGATAGTTTCAAAGAATTCTAATTATTAAATAAAGAATTGAGTAAATTAAATATTTAAAAATTACATTATTAAATGATGAAGATGAGTGAAGAATTAGATCCCTTTCTTATAGCCCAAAAGCAACTCTATGATGCATGTAAAATTAGCGGATATGATAGTGAAATTTATGATGCATTAAGTGAACCAGAAAGATTCGTCCAAATCAAAATTACTATGAAGATGGATGATGGTTCAATTAAAACATTTCGAGGCTTTAGAAGTCAGTATAATTCTGCAAGAGGACCTATGAAAGGAGGTATACGTTGGCATCCTGATGAATCAGCCTCTCTTGTGAAAGCCTTATCTGCTTGGATGACCTGGAAAACCGCTTGTGTGGATATCCCTTTGGGTGGCGCGAAAGGTGGAATTATATGTAACCCAAAAGAGATGAGTAATAGGGAACTTGAGTCTCTTGCAAGGAATTATATAAGACAGCTTGCTGATTTCATAGGGCCAAATATTGATGTGCCTGCTCCGGATGTTTATACGAATCCTCAAATTATGGCATGGATGATGGATGAATATGAAAGAATTATACGTAAACATGCACCATCTGTTATTACTGGCAAACCATTGCCATTAGGTGGTAGTGCGGGACGAAGTATTGCAACTGCTAAAGGTGGAGTTTTTACTATTAGAGAAGCAGCAAAAGATTTGAACTTAAATCTAAATGGTGCTAATGTAGTTATACAAGGTTATGGAAATGCAGGATCATGGGCAGCTAAGCTATTACATGATGAGTATAATTGCAATATAATAGCTGTGTCTGATTCTAAGGGAGGAATTTACAATTCAAATGGAATTGATCCTTATCTGGCAGCGACTCATAAAGAAAAGACTTCAACCGTGGTGGGATTAAAAGGAACCCAAGAAATTACAAATGAAGAATTACTCGAATTAGAATGTGATATATTGGTCCCAGCAGCTCTAGAAAATGTTATAACTAGAAAAAATGTAGATAAGGTTAACACTAAAATAGTGGCTGAGTTAGCTAATGGTCCCACGACACCCGAGGCTGATGCTACTCTTTTTGAAGAAGGAGTTCTTGTAATTCCAGACTTTTTATGCAATGCAGGGGGAGTAACAGTGTCGTATTTCGAGATGGTTCAAGGATATTATCGATACTTTTGGACCGAAGGAGAAGTTTTTGAGGCTTTAGATAGAGTAATGACTAGAGCTTATCGCTCAACAGTTGAGCAATCAGCAAAATTTAACACTCATAATAGAATGGGAGCATATATTATATCTCTTGAAAGAGTTATAGAGGCTATGCGGCTAAGAGGTTGGATTTAATCTGATTCATGTCAACATGAAATATGTTTAAATCAAATTTTACAATGTTTCCCAAAATTTTATGCAATCTTCTCGATTGACATTAAAAATTCTTTCAACACCTTCCCAATCTGTTTCTTCTACGAGATCTTTTTTCTTATAAAGTGTTTTTGGTAGTAAAGCAACTTCAAGTGTTGTTTGTTGATTATCACAATAAATTTTCACATCAAAAGCATGAGGGGTTCTTCCAAATCCTACTGTTTTGATTGGGATATCAAAAACCTCAATATACAGTTTTAAACTAGGACTAACATAGTTATAATGTCTTTCTCTCCCTTTTCTTTGTTCACCATAATAGAATTGATCCTTATCTGCTTTTTTAACATAAAAGAGAGTAGGATAAAATATATCTGGTGTAAGACTTTTATTTCTCTCGTATTTACTAAAAAACACTTCAGTTAAGGTTTGATCGAGCAACCCTGCATTTATTGCTTCTATTCTTGCTTCTTCAAATTTAAATCCTTTTTTCCTACCCATAATGACTAATCTATTTTTTAATAAAGAATTAAGAATGGTACTTAATTAACACTTTTGAAAAATTTAAAATTTAAGATCATAAGTATATTTCTTTGCTTTGTTTTCCATATATTTATCCAAAAAGAGGGACTAGTATTAATAATGAAAGCATAGCAATTCCAATATGAAAGAATGCGAACAATGCTCCAATCTTTAACAATCGTCTATAGTTCAAGTTATCTACTCCAGAATCACGGGCAATTTTGAGTGTCATCATGTCTGCAGCAGCACCTTGTGGAATGAAATTACCTCCTAGGTTAATCCCAACTATAAAGGAAAATAAGAGGGGGATTTCTAAGGAGTTGGAAGCGCCTATCAATGTTTGTACAATAGGGATAAAAACTAGTGCAGTGGGCGTATTTGCGACGACTCCTGAAATGAAACTCACAATTAAGAGTAGAAGCACTGAAACTAACAATGGATTTAATGACCCAAAAGGTAAAGCTTCAAAAATTTCAGCAAATCCTGCTTTACCTAAGCATCCTACTACAACATAAAGTGAAATGAAAAAGAAGATAATCTCCCATTCAATATCTTTCAATAATTCACTCATAGGTTTCTTTGTATAACTTTTATTAACAAGTACTAAAATTAACGCAGAAATAGCGGCAGTTAGATAGAGTAATGGGAGTATTCCAAACAACAGAATTGTTATTAATATTGCTATGCTATTAAAATAAAACATTTTTTTGTTTTTTACCATCACATCAGTATCTACCAAATCAATTACAAATCTCTTTTGGATATCTTCTATTTTAGGTTCTTTTCTCAAAAATAATCTGTCTAGTAGGAAAATTGTAAGAAATAATAACAAGAAAGAGAATATCCAATAATATCGAATAAAAAAGAGAGTGTTAAGATTAAATGCTGTTGAGATAATAATATTTTCTCCACTTGAAAAAGGTGTAATTATGGATCCAATATTTATACATATTGTCATTCCTAATAAATATGTTCCTGCTCTAATCTTAAGAAAGTGACACAACCGAATAACTATTGGAGCCAGAATTAATACTACAACTACATCACTTATAATCGAGGCTAAGAAAGTGGTGATTATACAGATCAGCCAAAAGAAAATTCTCTGATCTCCATTGCATAGTTTAAAAAGTTTTACTCCTATGTATTCTAAAATATTAGCATCTTGAGCAATTTTTGTTATTATACTCATACTCAACACAATGATAATGGCAGGCCATTCTATAAATGAAATAAAATCATTAAGAGTAGTTCCTGTTACCAGAAAAGTTATTGTTGCCGCTATAAAACAACATAATAAAGAAATAGCTACAAAATCTAAACCAGATTTGGAATAGCTAAGAATTATTAATCCAAAGAGGATAAAAATGATGATGAGAAGTACCAGATCCATAATGAATTAACATTTCTTTCAAAAGTATAATTAATAATTTAAATAAATAGCTTTTTATAAATCTATTCGAAATTATTTTAATTTTAATTTGACATAAACGTGTTAAGAAGTTAAATGCGATATACAAAAATCGTTATTTCTTTCTGACAAGGACTAAAATAATTAAGTAGGGAAATAATGAACTATTTGGTTAGAAACAACTTAATTAGAAGGATAAATAAATTTAAATCGTTTAAAAGTGCGAAATTTGAAATGAGATAATCAAAAATATTTTCTTCAATGAAATACTGTAAAGATGGATAAAAACCTTCTTCATTTCTAAGTATTTCGACCATTTGTTTAAGTAGATTTATAATTTCTTTTTCCACGATAAGCATATCGGAATTATTCGGATTAATATTAATTATATTAATTCCTGTCTTTCTGTGAAAGGTTATCTTGCTCATCTCTGGATTATTCCTTACGGTATCAAGCTCTGAATAATTTTTGAACATAGTTTCAAGTTTTTTATAAATCTTCTTTTTTTTCTTTGCGCTTAAATGGATTTCAACGACATTGATAACTAAATTTAATATTTGCTGGAATATTCCTAGCATATCGAAGAATTCAGCAACGGTTGTAATACGCTCAGCTTGTTTCCACTGTGTATAAAATTCATCAATAACATTCTCAAATGGTTTAAAAACCTCTACATTTCCAGTCCACTTACCCTTAAAACGATTTGTACTATTTGCATATTGCTGAATAAACGTATGACGTATTACATCTAATCTCGATCTTAACATATCCCCACTTACTTGTTTTGAATCTGCGCCTATAAACAAAAGATTTGACTCTTTATCTTGGATGTAAACCCAACGAAGCCCTCCCATTTCGATTGAATCTATTCCCTGTTTAAATTCAACTATTGTGAATTGATTAAGCGCTGTTAATAAACCAGATACAAGGTCTTCATTCACTGGGAAATCCATATATGGTTTATATACTAATGTTATACCTGAATCCGATTCCATAACCCAAATATTAATCCTTAAACACCTGTCCGAACATTAATGATTTCTATATATTTGATCCATTCTTATTACTCCATATTTCATTTATAAGAATGAA
>JBHLRJ010000035.1:0-30724 GCA_048882645.1 Candidatus Thorarchaeota archaeon | reverse complement strand
ATAACACAAGGTAATGAAAAAATTATGTCTATTCCAGAATGCTTAATGGTTTCGTATAATAATAAATCTACACTCATAAAATCAATTTTTATTCCGATCTAGCTGATTTGTATTTTGAGTACAATTACTTAATTTTAAGAATTAATATAAATCTTTATTTTTCGGTTTTAAGGTAATGATTTTAAAAAATTGTTATTAAGTTAATTTTATTTATAGAATTTTAATTATAGATGTTTAAATAAAAAAATGTTCCTTCTTTCAATCATGTTTATATAGGTGATTATAATAGTTATAAAACTCATAACGTCTATTTATATAATCGTAATAGGAGTAGCAATGTTATGCATGTGGATTTTTCTCTTATTAAAAAGAGAGGTGCCAGAACTTAAAGCTAAACCTACACAAATAGTTTTTCATCTAATTGCTGAATTATTAACTTCTATCATACTTATAACTGGTGGAATTGGGTTAATAATGGATCAATCATGGGGTATACCGATATTCTTTATTTCTATTGGTATGGCAATCTACTCTACAATAAACGCAGCAGGTTTTTATGGGCAGTTGAAAGACTGGCCCATGTTTATAATTTTAATTGTATTTACAATTATTTCTCTTCTAATAACAACCTTGATATTATTTATAGAATTTCAACTATTATAATTCCTAAATTATCTTATCTTTTTTGAAGGTTCGAATCTGTTCATCAGAATATCCTAATTTCTTCAATATTTCTTTTGTTTGTTGCCCAATTTTCGGTGCAAAATTTCTGATAATTAAAGGTGTTCGAGAGTATTTAATTGGAGAAGCGATATTTTGAATTTTTCCTAATTTGGGGTGATCTAATTCAACAATCATTTTACGTTCTTTTATTTGAGGGTCTTGACAGGCTTCTGCAAAAGACTTTACAGGCATCACACAAGCATCCACATGTATAAAAATCTCCATCCATTCATCTTGCGTTTTTTTTAAAAATTCGTTTTGAATTTGCTCAAAAACTTCTTCTCTCTCTTTCCCATAAACAAATTGTTTTTGCATCAAATCTTCTCGTTTGAGCGTTTTACAGAATTCCCTCCAGAATTTTGCTTCAATTATTCCAACAGATAAAAATTTGTTGTCTTTAGTCTTATAAACAGAATAGAATGGAAAATCTCCATGTAGAATATTTACACCATCACTCTGATCCTGAGTAAAATGATACGCTGCTATCAATGGTAAAAAGGAAAAAACCGAATCTGTCATTGAAATATCAATAAATTGCCCTCTTTTGTCAGGATTATTCTCTCTCTCGATAAGCGCACCTAAAATCCCTATAACACTAACTAATGCACCCCCTATATCTGCTACCTGTACTCCTGGATTTAAAGGAGCTCTTATTTGGTCTTTTTTGCCAAAGATTTCTCTTTCTTTAGTCAAATTTAAAATTCCACATATGCCTATGTAGTTAAGATCGTGTCCCGCTATTTGTTCATATGGTCCAAATTGGCCATAACCTGTTAAAGAGCAGCAAATTATCGAAGGATTTATTGAACTTAATGTGTTATAATCGATATTTAATTTTTCCATTACTTTTGGGCGGAATGAATCAAGAACCACATCTGCTTGTTTAACCAATTTATAAAAAATTTCACGACCTATCTCTGTTTTTAGATTAAGAGTAACAGACTTCTTATTCCTCATCAAAATGGAATGAAACCCACTTTCTCTATAATTTCCTTTTTGAAAAAAGGGGGGAGGATTTCCATATAAGTAGCTCGCATCTTCTACACGTATAACCTCCGCTCCGAGATCACTTAATATCATAGAGCAATATGGTCCAGGTAACATTCTCGAAAGATCTAATATAACTTTTCCTTCTAATGGTAATGGCATGATAATTAAGAATTAGGAATTTCAAAAATAAAATTTTTCGAAAATGAAAATCAATAAATATAAGTTTACCCCTCAAAATTTCTTTTCCTACCTTTCTGAATCCATGTTATTTCTCCAGATTTACTCAACTTAAAGATTTCAAATTCATTGTTAGTCCATATCATCATCCATGTACTACTTCTGAAATAATCTAATGGGTTACTTTTTAAATTTAATTCATTAATTAACGACTGATATTTTAAAAAGGGAGCCATATATTTAATGTCTCTAATTTCTGCTATTTTTCTTTTAGAAAGGCTTTTACGTGATTTATGCGTGTAAAAAAAATCGAAGGGAGAATCTGGCCTACTCTTCTCTTCAAAATTTGAAGTGTCAAGATCATATTTATCATCCATCACCTCTGGATTCTCAGTCTTTAAAATTCTATTAAATCCAAGATATAAATGGTCTAATTGTTCTAGAATTTTCAATTGTTTAATCCTTGAAATCTTGTTATTTCTAAGATCCAGAAATTTCAAATTTTTTAAGTTATCTAAGCCTTCAATTTCAGAAATTTGATTATGACTAAGATCTAAAAATTCTAACTTTGAAAGAGTTTCTAGACCTTTTATTTCTGTTATTCTATTATTACTGATATCTAATCTCTTTAAATTATGCAGATTTCCTAATCCTTTAATTTCAACAATACTATTGTTCCGTATATTTAATATCTCTAAGTTTGATAAATTATCTATATGTTCTATTTCACTTATTTGATTATCATAAATCATTAAAGATTTTAAACTTGATAAGTTTTCAATCCCCTGGATCTTAGAAATTTCATTATTGTTTAGATATAAGTATTCTAAATTCTTTAAATTATCTAATCCTTTAATTTTCCTAATTTTATTCCCTTGCAAGTGTAATGTTTTTAATTTAATTAGATTTTTTAAACCTGTTATTTCTGTAATTTTATTATAACTTAGATATAATTTATTTAAATCGACTAAATTCTCTAATCCTTTAATCTCCAATATGTTATCAATACTTTTACTGCTTAAATTAATGATAGGATTAACGCCAAAAGGAAAAAAGATATTTCCTTTAAAATTTACATATTCTATTGATTCCAATAGCGACTTTAATTCTTTATTATTAGATTTCTCTAATGATTTGATTATTAGTGTTATACATTCTTCTGATTTTTCATTATTTAAACTCCATTTGATTGGGGTAACTGCCTTCTCAGGAAAATTTCTAATCAAAACGCTAGCAGCATTCCCTCTTACTAACTCATGTAGATCTGACATTAATAAATTTTCAAGGAAATTAAATACCTTATCTTCTTTAGAGCCAATTAAACCTAAGAATTTTACACTTAAAATTCTATTAGGATTATTCAATTCCATAGGATTTTCAATTAACAAAGTCAATAATTCTGAGGCTTTACTGCTATCCAGATTTTTCGCTTTAAAATCCGTATATATTTCTTGAGGCGTTAATCCTGACGTCAAGTTAGTTTATGAAAATAATTCGTTTTTAAATAGAATAGAGAAAAAGAAAATAAAAATTTTTTATAATTCAATAATTTCTGCTACCAGTTTATCGGTATCTATAATTGCAAAAGTTGATTTACCTGTTAAATAACCACAAACCTCACCGGGATTTAGCGATAGAACTCCGTTTTCGTATTTTTCATTTCTCAAAACATGGGTGTGTCCGGATAAAATCATATCGAATTTCCCTGAATGTGCAAGGGCGGAAATTGTCTCTTGTCTGGGCATATGCGATACATAAATTTTCTTACCTCCTAACTCAAGATTCAATTCAAGTCCATTCTCTGCAAATTTGCATATCTGTCCAAGATTTCGCTTTAAAAATAATCGTTCCCCATCATTATTTCCAAATACACCATAAAAATTCTTTTTAATCTGATCATCAAGTTTATCAAACCATTTCTTAACAAACGGGGTGACATAGTCCCCACAATGGATTAATACTTCAGCTTTTCTCTCATTTATAATGGAGATTGCCTTGAGGATATGATCTTTGTGATCATGAGAATCTGATAAAACTGCAATTTTCATTTATTTTTCAATGCTCCTTAAAATAATTCAAATTTAGATATAATTAATTTAAATTATTATATGTTTTATATTAATATTAATGTAAATTCATTGATTTGGATATGATAGAAGATTTCTTTAAAATAGAAAAAGCTAGTATTGATAATGTTTTAGAAAAATATTTCACTCAACTGTATAAAACAGAAAAAGATATCCTCCTTAAAGATTTTATATCACAGCTTGAAGAATTCATTTTAAATGAAAAAGCGAAGAGGATCCATCCTATTTTATTAAATGCTGCTTTTGCGGGGATCGTAAATCCTATGTACTTGGGTGATCAAATTGAACATATTCATGACGTTTCTATTGCAGTTGAGTTACTTCATAATGGACATTTAATTCATGATGATCTGTTAGATAATGATAAATCAAGAAGAAATAAACCAACTTTTCATATGCAATTAATGAATGAACTAAACCAGATTTATAGAGACACAACCATCCCTAAGAAAGATGAACTAGTTAATTTGTATGGGAGAGACATGAGTATTTTAGGAGGTATTCAAGGTTACTTATTAGGTTTGGATATTTTGAAATCTTCAAAATTTCCTGATCAAACAAAACTCTTGGCTATCAACGAATACACACAAGCAATGGATTTTTTAATGAAAGGGCAATTGGTTGAGGAGTATATGAACTATAATAACATAACCATGACACTAGAACAGTACCTAAATATTGCAGAATGGCAGAGGGCAAGATTGTTTGAAAAGTCTGCAAAAATAGGGGCTATACTAGCGAGAGGGAATATTCACTATCAAATAAATCCTTTAAGTGATGCCTTGTTAAAAATTGGCCAAGCAGATGCGATTAGAGATGATATTCTCGATTTAGATGAAGACATTAAGGCAAAACACAGATCCAAGATAATTTACATATTAGCTGTCCAAAATACAGATGAAGATCAATCTAAAATTCTGAATGAAATATACCACAAAGATAAGTTAACGAACAATGACATTAAAGAAGTTAAGGATATATTTGCGGAGTCTAATGCACTCTTAATTGCAGAACATTTAGCAAAAAATTTGGTAGAACAAGCAAAAAAAGATTTGAAGGAAATCTATCCCGATCTTAACAAAGAACAAAAACTTTTTTTCTTTGAATATTCTGATTTTGTTTCCACTAGAGAATACTAAAATCAAAAGTTTTTATTCAACGACATAAGGTATCCGTTGTTTTTTTAACATGAAGTTATTAAGCTCTTTGAAGACTTCTAATACATTATAATTTTCTAGGGCAGAAGTTCTAAAGAATCCATCTAATTCTTTCTCCTGTACATAATTACTAATTAGAGTTTCACTTACGATTTCTGATTCAGATGATTGCTTGATTAAATCATCTTTACTTCCCACTAAAATAATCGGAATATTTAATTTTAACACATTTTTCTTTAATTGCTCATACCAGAAATCTAATTGGTTAAAGGAAGATAAATTTACAGAATCAAATACTAAAAGAGCTCCCGAAGCGCCATCTAAAAATTTACCAACTAACGGTTTAAATCGATCCTGTCCTCCAAAATCAAAAATCGAATTAACAATATAGATTTCGTTTCTTGCTTCTGACTCTTTTTCATTATTAATTCTTAATTGAACTGAATGAAAATTTATTCCAATTGTAGGAGATGTGTCAAAATTAAATGAATTAAAACAATAACGATTAAATAGACTTGTCTTACCAACCGAACTAGCACCACAGATCACAATCTTAAAAGAGAAAAGTATATCCTTTTGGTCGTAACTCATATTATAAAGCCCCATTAAACAATCAGAAGCGTCACTTATAGTAAATTTATGCTAAATTGTAACTGTGTTATGTTCTTTTAATTTGGTTGAGAGAATATTTAAAGATTTAAATAGTTTGTGAGACTTGCTATTTGTCGAATGCGTTACCTATAATAACATAGAAGGTATGTATTTTGGCTTTAATAAATTCCATTCAAAGTTGGTTCAACAACAATCAAAACGATCACAGCCGATATTGCAACATCCACAGCGTTGCCCCCTTTTAAAATCATTCTAAGCTCTGCCCGAGAAGCTAGAGGTTGGGAAGTTAAAACAATATTATTAGCTAAAATCGGCATTCTTTGGGAAGAATAATTGAAGTCACAACTAAAAAAGACATTCATATATTAAGCCCTAATTCTGATTTACTAAAAAATTGTAATTTATAATGATAATATCTAAAAATTTACTTTATTTTATTAAAATTAAATATTAAAGAAAATATAATTTTTCAACTCCTTTATAATTGTTTTATATGACAGAAAATTATTCCCCTGAACATATCATAATAAGACCTCCAGTAGAAGCATATTCTGTTTTAATTGCTGTTACTGGCGGATGTTCATGGAATAAATGTAGATTCTGTGGGACTTATAAAGGTATGTATGGTACAACTCAAGAATATGCTATACGTCCTTTAGAAGATGTTAAAAAAGATATTGATCAAGCAGCAAAATACAATTATCATCGATTTCCTGTATTTCTAGCCGGAGGAAATCCAACTTCTGCTCCTACAGATTATTTAGTTGAAATAATAAAATATGTTAGAGTGAAGCTCAAGGAAATTCCCCGGATAAGTTGTTATTCTAAAGCCCTTGATATCCTAAGGAAGTCTGATTTGGAGTTAAAAAAATTAGCTGAGGCAGGATTAGATCTCGTTTATATGGGATTAGAAAGTGGATCGAATACAATACTAAGAATAATGAAAAAAGGAACGAACGCTGAATCTTTTATAAAGGCAGGGAAGAGAATTCTAAAAGCAGGAATCAAACTTTCACTCTATATTATTTTAGGATTAGGAGGCCATAAATATTCAGAAGAACATGTAAAAGAAACAGCTAGAGTTTTGACCGAAATAAATCCTACTATTTTTAGGTTTCGTACATTAAATATTTCGCCTAGTACTCCTCTTTGGGAAGATTTAAAATCCGGGCAATTTACACTCTTGAGTCCTGTAGAAAATTTGAAAGAAGAAAGAAATATCATAGCTAATTTGGGTGAAAATGTATCTTCTCAAGTTTTTAATGATCATGTAAGTAATTATTGCGACTTAGAATCAGAAAACATACAAGAAGATAGAGAAAAATTCATTTACATCTTAGATTCACTTATAAACAATCAAAGAATCCAAAAAATGAAAAGAAAAAACTTAACTCGTATGTGAGTTTTTTAATTATAGGATCCTACTATTTAAATATGCCACAAAATATATCTAAATTTTCTTTATTAGCTGCAGTGATGTTAGTTAGTATACTGCTTGGGATAGGTTTGTTTATTCCTACTGGAACACTTATCTGGTTTGAAGCGTGGATATATCTTATTATCTTTTTTACGTTTTTCGCAACAGTTGTATTATATTTTAGCAAGCATGATCCTGAACTACTTCAAAAACGAGCAAATCCCGAATTTATAGAAAAATTGGATATAGTGGTAATGTTGCTTATGGGATTCGGATTTTTTCCAACATTCGTCATTCCTGGATTTGAGAGAAAATTTAAATGGTCAAATGCTCCCATTTTGGTTGAAATTATCGGATTTATAGGGCTTATAGGGGGATTGATAATAATATTTCTAGTTATGAAGGACAATACATTTTTATCAAAAACAATAGAAATCCGAAGTGATCGGGGTCATAAGGTAATCACAACAGGTCCTTATAAAATTGTACATCATCCAATGTATTCTGGATTTACTATCTTTATAGTATGCTATTACTTAGCACTTGGTTCTCTTTATTCTCTTATGCCCTCTACTCTTGGTGTGACGGGTTTGGTAATACGGACTATTTTAGAAGATAGACTCCTCCAAGAAGAACTTGAAGGATATAATGAATATGCTCAAAAAACAAGAAAGAAATTAATTCCATTTATATGGTAATAGTATCTAAAATTCATCATATATGCAAGTAATATTCTGTAATACCAATTTTTGAACAATTTGTCATACACAAAGTTTTATAAACTAAATTATCTTTATTATTAAAATTCAAAATTTTTTACTGTTTGAAGCCTAAGACAAATAGTAAAATTATCTTTAAATTGGTGATTGTTGATACCAGATTATTATAGAGAGAAAATCCACTCAGATAAATTGATAGCAACATTTGATGATGTTTTGATTCTCCCCGGCTTCACAGACTTTTCTCCTAATGAAGTTGATTTATCTTCAAGTTTAGGGAAATATCATCTGAATCTTCCTATTCTCTCTTCCGCGATGGATACGGTTACAGAGGAAAATATGGCAATTAATATGGCTTTACATGGAGGACTTGGAGTTTTACATCGTAATTGCTCCTTAGAAAGACAACTCGAAATGTGCCGCATTGTTAAGCGAGCTAGATCTTTCGTAATTGATGATGTAGCAACTATTAGCCCTACTGCTAGAGTCTCTAAAGCAAAATACATGATGCAAAATTATAATATCAGCGGTATTGTAGTGGTAGATGATGAAAAAAAGGTTTGTGGAATTTTTACTAAGCGAGATATCCCCTTTTTCGAACAAGATATTAAAAATGGAGCAGTTAAGGATTATATGACAAAAAAGGTTATTTCCATAAAGCCTGGAGCATCACGAGAGGAAGCACTCAAAATTTTATATGAATCACGGAAAGAAAAACTACCTATTATTGATGAGAGCGGTCTTTTAAAGGGATTGATTACTAAAAAGGATTTAGCTCCCGAATTTCCATTAGCTTCTAAAGATGAAGAGGGGCACTTATTATGTGGACTTGCTCTATCTCCAAGATTTCCAGAATCTACTCATTCTCAAAAATTATTGAAAGAAATAGAACAGTATGTAGATATATTTTTCATCGATGTGGCAGATTTTTTCAAAAAGGATGATATTGAGGGTACAGTGAAATTAATGAAATTTCTCGATTCTGATTTTGTATTAGGTAATATAGGAACATATTCTGCTGCAGAATATTTAATTACAAAAACCGATTTTGTTGAAGAGCGATTCATTGGTTTAAAAGTAGGAATGGGGTCTGGATCGATTTGTACTACTTCTTTACAGACTGGAGTAGGTGCTCCTACTCTTTTTGCTACAGCTAATGTGGCAGATGCCATACAAGATTATAATCCCAAATTATCAATAATTGCAGATGGAGGATTTAAAAATCCTGGAGATCTACCGAAAGCATTTGCAGCAGGTGCTGACTTAATTATGTCAGGGCATTTCTTTGCTGGTACTGAAGAGTCTCCTGGCTTCATAGATACTATTGCTGGAAGAAAAGTTAAAGTATATAGGGGGATGGGATCCAAAGAGGCAAGAACATCAGGATACATCTCTGATCGTTATGTAGAAGGCTCAAAAATGCTAACAGAGGGAGTATCTAACTATGTCCCTTATGTAGGAGATGTGTTAGGTGTATTAGAAACTTTAAAAGAAGGTTTAGCAAATGGAATGATATATGCAGGTGCAAAATCTATTCAAGGTATGAAGAATGTTCCACTAGGTATTGTTTCTGTGGTAGGTCAGCGAGAAACCGCACCGCACGACCTTATTGGAAAATACTAGCATATTTTTTATTCAAGTTCTATTATATTCCTTATTATTAAATCTCTATTAGATAGTTTTTAACATCAGCAAACTTTACTTTGATAGTATCATTTTTATATATTATTTCAAAAAAAATTGATTATCTATGAAAAGAATTGAAAGAGCGATAGTAAGTGTTTTTGATAAAAAGGGTGTTTTAGAATTTGTAAAAGTCTTAGTAAATGAATTTGGTATTGAAATTCTATCAACTGGGGGAACTGGGGACTTATTGGAGGATAATGAAATAAATATAATAAAAGTATCTGATTTTACCCAATCTCCCGAAATGTTCAGTGGAAGGGTAAAAACGTTGCATCCCAAGATCGAAGGGGGCATCTTATACCGTAGAAAACTAGAGAGTGATAAAGAAGACGCTAAGAGATATAATATTCTTCCGATTGACATGGTGGTATGTAATTTGTATCAATTTAAGGACGCGATTAGTGAGCCGGATATTTCTCTTGAAGATGCTTTAGAGATGATTGATATAGGTGGTCCGACTATGATACGTGCAGCAGCTAAAAATTTTCATGATGTTGTCGTTGTCCCTCACCAAAGCTATTATAATCAAGTTATTAAAGAGTTAAGAGAAAATAATGGAGAGATTTCTGATAAATCTAGAGCATATCTAGCCCAAGAGGTGTTTACTATTATGGCAGATTATAATGCTGCGATTGCAAATTACATTCAAAAGATTTACAATCCTGAAGAGGTTTTTGGGAAGCAAATCATTAAAGTTTATCAAAAAGTACAGGATTGTAGATATGGTGAGAATTGGGATCAAGCAGCAGCATACTATAAAGATAAATTTGCTAAATATGGGCTTCATAGTTTTAAACAATTAGGAGGTAAACAAATATCATTTAATAATTATCTTGATATTGACTCATGTGTACAAATGCTCTTAGATTTTGGAAATGAGGATTATGTTTGTGCAATTCTCAAACACACTTCTCCAAATGGAATTGCAATTGATAATAAGGATCAATTGAAAGCAGTACAGATGGCATTTAATTGTGATCCTATGTCTGCCTTTGGAGGAATTTGGGGCGTAAATAAAGAATTAACAGCAGAAGTTGCTGATTTTGTAATAAATAAGAAAAATGTCTTTGTTGATGTTTTCTTAGCTCCTTCATTTGAACCAGAAGCTCTTGAAATTTTATCACAAAAACAAAACATGAGAATTTTAAAATTAGATGATTTTCTTAATAATAGAGATGAGATCTACAAAAACTTAGAAATTCGATCAACTCTGGGTGGAGTTTTAGTTCAAGAATATGATAGTAAACCTGTTATTAAAGAATGGAATATCGTGAGTAAAAAGAAGGTTACTGATTTTGAAAAAAAGGGCTTAATTTTCGCATATAAAGTTTCAAAGTGGGCTAAATCAAATTCTGCATGTTTTGCACAAATGTATGAGGATGGACTTTATACAATAGGAATTGGGGCTGGTCAGCAAAGTCGAGTGCATGTAGTCAAGCTCGCTGCTCAAAAAGCTATAGACTTTGGACATAAAGAGGAACTGAAGAATTCTATTATGGGCACTGACTCCTTTTTTCCATTTCCTGATGGTTTAGAAGCAGCTGTTGAAGTAGGAGCAAAAGCTATAATAAATCCAGGTGGATCAAGAAATGATAATCAAATAATCAGACGAGCAGATGAATTAGATTGTGCATTAGTATTCTGTGGGAAAAGAGTCTTCCGCCATTAAAAAAATCCTTAGATATTAATTTTGCATCATATATTTTAATCAGTTAACTCTTTCAATCAATTTGAGTTTAGAATAAAAAAAGTTTATAAAGATTAGTTCATAAGATCAAAAAGATCAATTTTACTTTATAAATTATTAATTTACTAAAAAGAGAATAACTAATCTAATACTTGAGGGGGATCTCTTTTAACGATGGATTTTTTCAAGAAAAATTTGAAAGAAACGGTTGAAGCGATAAATAAACTAATTGATAACAACGTTAATATAGTAAATACTAAAAGAATTAGAAAATGTAATAATGTTAGGTCTTCAGATCGCTCTAAAATAAATTTTATATGGAGATCTTTAAAATTTCTCGAGAAGGAAGGAATACTCACAATGAATGGAATCACAAATCCTAAAACATATAAAATTATTAGCGAAGAGAAAATTGACGTCCAAAAGTTCCTTTCGCAAATTTCCAAAAATAAAAATCAAGAAGTCTAATCTAATAATAACTCTTGTAACAATTCATCTAATTTATTTTCAGATGCTTTATCTTCTGGATTATTATATAAACGTTTCTGATAAAAAAGAATATTTGGATATTTTACTTCAAGTTTATTAAATAATTTTACCCAAGATTCAAATTTTTTTAAATTCTCATATACTTCAGGATCCTCTTCAAACGATTTTATTTCCTCTTTTCTTTGAGTCGAAAAAAGATTTTTATATTTTTTAACGCTTAAGCCTTGATCTCTCAACAATTTCTTATTAGCTCTTCTAACAAAGGCATCTAACCCATTCCTCCATCCTACATACTTGATATTAATTTTATCAATTATCTCTTGGATGTTATTTATTTCCTGTGGGACAATGACCTGATCTTTTTTACTCAAAACGTTTTTAATTTTGTGAAATTCTGATTCAAATATCTGAAGATAAGTATTTATTTTTTTCTCGAATTCAAACAATACAATATTATAATCTTTAGCAAATAAAACTTCATCACTGGAAAATGTTAAAGATTCTTCATCAAATGTGCCTTTCAATATCTTTCTATTCATTAAATCATCAAAAACCTCTCTTATTAAATTTAGCTCATCAGTACTTAATTCTTTACCATAGAATAAATCATTAAAAGAAAAAAAAAGATTATTTTCTATCATTAAATTACGAATTCCTCGTTCTGTGAAAAATTGAATTTCCCCTTCACTTTCATAGAAAATACCTTTTAATTTTCCATCTTTAAGCAAGTCATTGATTAAATCTTCAATTAAATTAGATTTTATATCAAAAGTACCTAAGTTGAGATGATCTACTGATTTTGATTTGTCAAGCAATAAATGTCTGATTTCATTCTTAGCTTCCTCAATTTTTACTGGATTGAAGATCAGGAAATCTGCTTTCTTAAAGTAAATAATACCTAAATCATCAATAAAATTGAAAAATGTACCCAAATCCATCCCAGTTTTTTCAGTATATTCACTTAGATTTATTTGATCTTTTTCCTTAATCTCATTAGCAATGAGTTGTAAGTTCTCATCAATTTTTGTATGTATATGATTTTTATCAATATTAAGCTCGTTAGCCAAAAAATCTATTTGTTTCAGTTTTTCACTCTCATCCGAGCTTAGGCTAATTTCATCAATTTTATCTGTCAAGAATTTAGAATAATAAAAGATTTCTTTTCTTCGATCCCAAATCCCACTTCTTTGATCAATTAGGTTTTCAAATACATTTACCAGAAGGATTGGATCAATATTGAGTTTCTTTGAATTTTTACCTATATTAAAAAAACCAAATATTTTCGAACTTTGAACTTCATTCGATATTCGTAGAGTGCCTAGATTTGTAAGCCACTGTGTTCCTTTGTGAAAATTAGATAAGTAATCTTTTGGTAAATTTTTGATCAAGAAAATGAAATCGTCTTCACTTAATCGTTCTCTATATGATTTTAAATCAATGACACTATTCTTGGCAGCCTCTATATTAATTTTTTTCTGAATTTCTTTCAAAGAATAATAAGTAGAATTTTCTTTTCCTAAGAGTAACTCATCTTTAGTCGTAAGTGTAATATTTTTTATAGCTGTTTTAAGATATTGAGGAGGAAGATAATTATATTTAGTCAAATTGACAATTCCTTTTTTTTTAAGGTCTTCTTCTAATTTTCTTTCAATATACTTAAATGGATAAAAAATTCCTAAGCTAGAATAGTAACCGTTTATAATTTTTAAACTTATTAGAGTTTGTATAAAAATTTTTAATTCTGAATCATCTTGTATTATCTGAGAGAAAATTTTTTGAATATCTTCTTGAGAAATCTTCACATCTTCCTCAAAAAAGGTAAGCAATTTATGTTTTTCAAGCTCATAGATAAAAATAAGATTATTTTTCGTTTTTATATAAAAATATAATTTATAATCTCTCAATTTTGAATTTTTAAATCCTTTTAAATAATTTTTTAAAGTTATACTCTTCTTCTTTGATATCTGTGTAAAATTATGCTTTAGCATAATAAACTGTTTATCTAATAAGGCTAAAAGGTCATCAATCTTCAGAAATCCCAAATCACGGTTCCTAAGAGTTGGAAAAAGCTGAGATATGAGTTGTAATAATCTTTTTATAATCCCTGATTTCTTATCATCATAATGTGCTTCTATTAATGATTTTATAATACTTCGTAATTGATATGTTTGATCAAAATTCAAATTTTTACAGGATTCGAGTAAATTAATTAAAGATACTATATTTTCCTTTTTCTGTTCTATAGAAAGGCTTTTTATAAGAATATTCTTAAAAGAATCAACCAAATCTGTCTGTTTTTTCATTAATTCTTGTAAAAAATAATGTGTATTATCTCGTACATCTTCCGACTGATCCAATAAATTTCTTATAAAAATACCAAAATAGTTTTTAAGTATATCTTGTCTCGTTAAAAGTGTAAAACCTATGATTATAACAGAATTGATTCTTAAATTTTCATACTCAGAGCTAAGAAAAGTCTCTGCTCGTTCGATAATTCCTTCAGTTATTAGATTATTATAATGCTCTGCTAAGACACTAAAAATATAAGTAGTTTTTACCGCATATTCATCTTGATCTAATAATTCCTCTAATTCTTCTATTATTTTTATTACTTTTTGGATTTTATTTTTACTTAGAAGTTTATTGAGCTTATCAACAATTGGTTCAAGAACCGAATTGTTTTGAAATTCTTTTAGGTTAAACATTTTTTCTAAAAGTAAAAGATATATAATGCAAAGTAATTATTAATTCAATAAGAATTTTTTGAATGCTTCTATCTTTAAAATCTCCTTAATATCAGAGAGTATAAAAGTTGGGTGCGAATTCTCCAAACTCTCTTTAGTGCCATGGCCAGAAAGTAAAGCGATACTATTTACTTTGGCGTTCTTGGCACATTCTATATCTTGTGGAAGATCGCCTATATAATAGATATCTTCATTCCTAATTGAAATTCTAAGCGTTCGCTTAATTTCGTTTAAAGCAGCAAAAATAGGATAAGGATTCGGCTTTCTATATGAAGTATCATCCCTTGAAATGAAAACGGAAAAGTATTCATTTAAATTAAATTTCTTAATAAAATGATTTAACCGTTTACCACTGGTGTTCGATACAATTCCTAAGATAATTCCATTTTTTTTTAGCTTTTTTAACACATTTTCTAAATTAGGTTTTAAAGTTTCATATTCCTCATAATTTGGATAAATACGCCTAAACCTTATAAAAAAAAGAGCTCTCTTCCATATACTAGGTATATAATGTTTATAGGTTTTATTTATTTGCAGTAAAGCTTTTATCCTATTTTTTGAATCTGCTTCTTCAAACATTCGCGCTAAATCAATAAGCCTCAAATTCTCTATATTTCTCCATCTATAAAATTTATTTTTTAGAAAAATTGAAGCTGTATATTCTAAAGATTTTTGAGTTATAATTATTCCATCAAAATCAAACAGAACTACTAATTGTTGAGTCATTAGTGTATTTAAAAGTATAATTTAACAATTAAACTTAACCATATGTGTTAAAGAATAAAATAGATAATAATAAAAAAAAATTAAATAGTTGATTTTTCAATCAAATATTGTCAAGTTCATCTGGTTCAACTGACACGTGAGAAAGTAGATCGTCTAGGATTCTCTCCTTTTTATTAATATTTAAAACCGTGGACAAAATCATAACCTCATCTGCCTTTCCTGGCATGATCGTCATCTTTCCAGCACGAAGTAAGAAAAACTCAAAAACATCAGGTATCTCTTTTTTAAACCGCAAACTTTTAACGGGGAATCTCTCCGCTGAACTGAATATTCCGTTTTTGTGAATGATTTCGTTTCTTTCAATCTTAAAATAATCAAATCTCGTACTTATATAGACTATTCCTAATATAAACGCGAGTATTATTGTCATCACCATATAGAATGCATAAGGTAACCCTAAAAAGACTTTAGCTAGGTCAGATTCCCAAGATACATCAAATTGTGGTAAAACTAAGAAAACTAAAAGCAAGATAATAATTACTACTGCTAAAACTAAAACAAAGAACTTAGTTGAAGAGAAATCGAAAGCAGTTATGAAAATATTAATAAAAAACACAATAAACCAAATATAACCTAAAATTGTGTTATTATCTTTACCACTACCAGATAGAAGTGCTTGTGTCAACCAAAAGACTGCTGAAAATAAAAGTAGAGGCCAAAAGAAAATTACTTTGGGATAGCTTCTAAGAAATATTACATCCGGATGTTTAACTTTTTTTTCAGGCATAGTTAATTTTCACAAAATTTTATTTTTTTTACTTAAATAGGATTATAAAAATAATAGATAGATGTAAAATATAAATATTAGTATCTTAAAGAATTGCTCTAAAAATCAAAAACATCATTGGAATGCTTTAAATATTTTTTATGGCAAGATTATATTGAATTATGCATAAATTTATTAAAATTCTTCAGTATCTCATTTTAATCATTTAATCTATGATGATATGAATACTACTTAAGAGGAAATCAATATGCTCCGCCTTTTTCTTTATATTGAGAACAGTGTTTAAAAGAACTTTATTTTGATTTTTCGCAAATAAAAGAGTAATTCTCCCTGCTTTAAAGATGAAATATTCAAAAAGATCAGGTATTTCTATTTTAATTCTTAATCCTCTTACTGGAAATCGTTCCGCTGAGGTAGAGAAAATTCCTTTTTTATGAATGACTTCATTTGCTTCTATACGATAATAATCAAATCTTGCGATTATCACAATTAATCCTAATATAAATCCTAGTATTATTGTCATGATCATATAGAATTCAGCAGTCAAGCCGATCCTAAGATATTGACTAACTATCCCTAATTGCTTTAATGTAGGTATTAACCCAAGGAAAATAGCTAATAAAACAATTATTACCACCCCTAGTATTACAATTAAAACTCGATAAGAGGGGAAATCTAAAGCAGCGACAGTGAAGTTTGAGAAAAAAATTATAATCCAAAGTAATCCTAGCCAAGGATTTAATTCTGTTAAAAAAGATTGAATAACCCAAAAAATGATTGAAATTAAAAAGAGGGGTGTAAAGAAAATCACTTTTGGATAATTTCTTAAAATGATCTTATCAATTTCAGCAGAATCTTTATTTTTTTCCAAGGGATCTTCCATAATTTTTATTTTTCTAATTTTGAGATTTAGGGATTTCCTAAGTGCAATATGCTAACTTAATTAAAAAAAATTTCGACCCATCGATTTAATCATTCTATAGGATAAAGCCACTGATTTATTACCGTCTTCACTAATTCCCATATGACCAGGCAGGAGATATTTTATATCCAATTTATCAATAAATTTTATCGAAATCTGTAATGTTGATAAAGATCCTCCTGGAAAGTCATATCGCCCAAAGTTGCCTCCTATAAAAACTAGATCTCCTGGGATCAATATTTTCTTTTTAGGTTCATAATAACAGATTGAACCTAAAGAATGACCTGGAGTATAATGAATGTGAAAATTGAATTCTGGTGAGATTTTAATCTCATCCTCATTATTTAAAATATTAACCTTTAGAGGGATAATTTTTACATCAAACATTTCAGCTCTCAAACCGAATGCTAGTGGGAGTATTTTGCTTTCATCTCCTTTCCCCAAAATTTTAGCCGTTTCTCCGTGTGCATACACTTTAGGTGAATTGTCACTCAAAATTGTCATTAATTTGTAGACACCTAAAACATGATCAACATGTTCATGAGTTAAAAAGATCTTGGCTATATTCCTGTAATTGAGGTTAAACTTATCCATAGCTTTAAACAAACCTTGAAGAGAAATGGCGTTTCCTCCATCAAATAGAGCTAACTCATTCGTGTCTTTATTCTTAATAATATATTGATTACAATCAAGCATTTGATTTTCTGAAAAAAAGTAAAGATTTTCTAAAACTTTTCTACCTCTCTTTTCAGAATCATCTCGATTAAAAAACATAATCTTTCCTCTTATTACCTTTTAAACAAATAAAATAAGCTTGATTTTAATGTTTTTCCTTCAAAAGATATATTTATTAATATTCAAAAAACAAATAATAATTATGGTTAATGAACCCAGAATTGAAACCCTAAAATCTAAAGTTAGTCTTGGCATTAAATTCTGGTTAAAATTTGAAAATGAAAGTATTTTGGGTGAAGGATGGGCAGCACTACTCCATAATATTGGAAAACGTAAGGAGGGCTCCTTAACTCAGGCAGCAAAAGATTGCAATTATTCTTATAAATATGCCTGGAACATTTTAAAGCGAATTGAGAAAAGAACTGGAATGCCTGTTGTGATAACTGGTAAGGGGGGTCCTGGAGGTGGAGGATGGGTAAAACTAAATGATTGGGGACACTATCTACTACAAAAATATAATCAATATCTTGAGGAACTCAATAAAATTGAACATAAACTTCAAAAAAGTGAAAATAGCAACTAAACAAATAAATTTTAATTACAATAAAGACTATATTCTTAAAGATTAATAAAAAGAAATTGTAATTATTTAAATATAGATTTTAGATATTCTAGATTAAT
Source organism: Candidatus Thorarchaeota archaeon (assembly GCA_048882645.1). Lineage (GTDB taxonomy): Archaea > Asgardarchaeota > Lokiarchaeia > Sigyniarchaeales > SOKP01 > Loki-b32. The sequence continues at coordinate 12,445 of JBHLRJ010000035.1, read as the reverse complement.
GGTTTTCTAATATGGGGGAAGATCGCCTACAACAGCTCAGTAAAATAAAAGTTTCAGAGATAATGATAAAAAATCCCTTCTACATAACACCAGATGAAAAAATTAGTGCAAGTGAATTGTCAATGTTAAGGAAAAAGATTGGTGGTCTTCCTGTAGTAAAGGATCCCAAAAATAAACATTTGATTGGAATTATAACTCAAAGAGATATACGCTTAGCTAGGTTTGCCATGAGTTTGGAATCAGCCAATACCGTTGTAAAAGATTTAATGACACCTGAACCTTTTACTGTTAAAAAGGATGAAACTTTAAGGGATGTATTAGAATTAATGATCGAACAAAAAATTCAGCGTTTACCCGTGGTAAATGATAATAATCAACTAATAGGCTTAATTGTACATAATGAAATCCTAAAAAAATTATATGATTATATGAAAAAATAATTAATAGATAATTTGTATAGTAAAACTATTAAAACTTAAAATATCATTATTTTTGTAATTAATAGATATATTGATCTAAAATGGCATTACCACTACCGGGTACATCAATTATAGTCGATATTGGTTCAGCTTATGTAAAAGTCGGATTTTCAGGAGAGCCTGGACCCAGATTCGTATTTCCATGTATAACGGGAACTGAAAAATATCAAGCTGTTATGGTGGATGTAAGTGCTAGAAGTATGTATGTCGGTAATGATGTGTCACGCATGCGGGGAGTTCTTAAAATTAAGCACCCTATTCAAAGGGGGGCGATCATGGATTGGGATTCTTTTTACGAGATTCTCAATTATGTTTTTTACTCATTACTTCGAATCGATAAGCTTTCTGATTATCCAGTATTTTACTGTGAGCCACCATTCATGAATAGAGAGACTAAGGAGTATATTGCCAGACTTCTATTCGAAACTCATCGGGTGAGAAGTTTGATGATGATGCCAACTCCTTTATTATCTTTATTCAGTGTTGGACTTACAACAGGATTAGTCATCGAAAGTGGTGATGGTCTTACTTGGATTTGCCCTATTATTAATGGTCAAATGATAGAACATTCAGTACAAAAACTTCCTCTTGCTGGAGTAGACGTAAATCAAAATCTAAAGAATCTATTGATGAGAGAGGGGATCAATATTGCATCAAGCGCTGTCGATGAAATTATTCAGGATATAAAGGAAAAGAATTGCTATTTTGTATTAGATCCTAATAGTCGACCAGGGGCTGGTGAGATGTTCAATGTTCCTATGCCTGATGGATCCACAATTAATATTCCTAACTATGTTCTTTATCAAGCACCAGAAGTTTTATTCAACCCAAGTATGTTGGGGTATAGTAACATTAATAATATTACCAATGCAGTTATTGCTAGCTTAAATACAATTGATAATAACTATTGGCATGAATTATTGTCGCACATAGTGATTTCTGGCGGTAATCTTACATATAATGGCTTTAAAGAACGTTTTGAATCGGAATTGAATGGAGTTCTCCCGCAATTAGGGAACATTCCTAGGCCAAAACCAACCTTATCTGCTGTTAAAAATGAGCTTATTCAACTCCAAGCAACTGAGATAACTAAGAAAAAAACTGATACATGTGGTCATTGTGGGGCTTATATAGACTTATCATCAGGAATTGAGCATTGCCCCTCATGTGGTAACCGACTAACCTTACCTGAAATTAAACTAGATCTTACTTCTCAAAGTGGAACTGCTGAAGTACAAAAGAAAACAGGAAAATGCCCTTATTGTAATAAAGAAATTGCTGATGCTACCTCACTTTTTTGTCCTTATTGTGGGAGAACTATTGAAAAACTAGAAAAACCTAAAATTTCACCAACGAAAAAATCACCAGCTCAAGAGTTTACTGAATATATGGAATCTTCAAGTAAAATTCTCAAATTCTTTATCCCTGATAATCTTCAATTTTCGATTTTTAATGGTGCAGCGATTTTGGGAAGTTTGCCCTCGTTTCTAAACCTTTTTATCACACATGAACAATTTCAATCTAATAAGGGTTTATTATATAGAGATATTAGTGAAATCCTTTAGAAGTGTTAATTTTCAATTCCATTTTTGGAAACCTTATTTATTATTTAATTTAATAGATATCCAATGTCGAGGATTTATAGATAGATAATTTTTAATTTCAAGCTAAATTTAAAGAATTAATTTTTTTAATTACAAGGTTTTTTAATTGAGAAGCTATAAATATCGGAATATAACAATTGTCATGCTTGTAATAATTTTTACATTCACTATAATTCCGAATGCTTTAGGTAAAACGCGACAAAATTACTTAACAGATTTTATATATGAAAATGAGATTAAAGGAAGAGGATTTAAGAATAATGTTAACGCAGGAAACAGACTATTGGATGTATCGCCTCAAGCTACCGCTAATGCTTTAGACATATTAGATCGTTATGGAATGGGGGTTCATGAGCTAACAGAGCTTCAGTCAGTTTTAGAAGATTTTATCGAAACTATGTTTAAAGATGATGCTGTTTCATTATATGATTTATATTATTTGCTAAAAGCGTTGGGAAATAATATTATAGATTATTCAATTGATGAAAGCATGAAAAATGAAATACGACAATATCTTAATGCGACAGAACAAACTAATGGCGGTTTTTCAATATCGAATGCATCAACCTCAACCAGTATAAGTTCAACCTATTTTGCTTACAAAATATTCTCATTAGTCTCCCCTCACCAAGCCCTACAGAACATAAGTAAACACATAAATTGGATTAAATCCTGTAATAATAGTGATGGGGGATATGGTGGTAATAGAAGTTTGTCTTCTTCAATTCTTAATACTTATTATGCTGTTTCTCTATTGGATAAACTTGCGACAATTGATGACTTAGCAGATAAAAATCAAACTTTATCCTATTTAAACTCCTATCTTGTAAATAATCCCTCAGATACAGAGAATTTTGGAGGATATTTACCTGATCTTACATCTCAATATACTTTAATCAGCAGTACTTATTATTGTGTAACTACAATTTCTATTATAGATAAAGCTATACTTAATGCCAAGCAAACTACATCATGGGTACTTTCTCGTCAATATTTTGGAGATGGGGGATTTGCAGAAAAGACAGCCGAAGCTGATGATTTATCATCATCAGTAATTCTATCATTTTATGCCTTTGAAATCCTCAGAACATTTAATCGTTTGAATAGTTTAAATGTAGAAGTATGGATGGTAGAATTTGACTATACAATTTTATATATAATCTTCGGTTGTATTGGAGTAATTGCAGCTATTTCGATTTTTATATGGCGTAGAAGGAGAATTTAATAATTACCCAAAATCTAAAATTTTTAAAATTAATTAAAAATAAATTATTGAATTTAAATATAGAATAATCAAATTTAGATTTACTCCTAAAATTATGAACGAAAAGATATTGAATGGAAAGGCTTTAGCAGATAAATTAAATTTAGCTTTGCAGAATGAAATTTCCCAAGCAGTTGGAATAACAAGCGTTAAACCTAAATTAGTTACAATATTAATCGGAGATGATCCTGCATCCAAAGTTTATCTAAATATGAAAAAAAGAACAAGTGCTTCAATAGGTATTGAATCAGAAATTTTAGTGTTAGAAGAGGATCTTTCAGAAGAGAAAATTGTGGAAGAAATCAATGCTCTTAATACAAATGGTAAAATTCACGGGATTTTGTTGCAATTACCTCTTCCAAAATCCCAATTTCCTAATACACTAAAATATATTGAATGCATATCCCCATTAAAAGATGTAGACGGACTAACTCCTGTCAGTAAGGGGAAACTTTACGATTATAATGAAACTTTAGCACCATGTACTCCTAAAGGAATCATTACATTGCTAGAATCTTATAATATTGAATTAAAAGGAAAGGAAGTAGTGATTATTAATCGTTCAAATCTTGTAGGAAAACCTTTAATCTTCATGATGCTTAAACGAAATGCTACAGTTTCAGTTTGTCATACTTCCACGATAAATATTGAAAACCATATGCGAAGAGCAGATATATTAGTGGTTGCTGTGAGGCATCCAAATTTTATAACAAAGGAAAAAATAAAGAATGGAGCAATTTTAATTGATGTTGGTATTAATAGAGTCAACGGAAAATTATGCGGAGATATAAATTTTGACGACGTGTATGAGAAATGTGGTAAAATTACACCCTCACCTGGAGGTATTGGACCACTCACAGTTCACTTTTTATTAAGAAATACATTTACAGCATATAAGAAGCAATTGAATTATTCTTAAAAAAACATAAGCTATCTAATTTATAACGATGTTATGTTATATGAAAAGCCAATAATCATTAATAATCTTATAATACATTAAAAACAGTTAAAATTATATTGAATTAAATTTAAAAAAAAGATAATAATAAAAATATTTATTTTCAAAATTAAACAACTAGAAAATAAATATTAATAATATCTCAAAGCATTATTTTTTCTCCTTTTAAAAAATGGCGATTTTAGAAGTTGGAATCAACATTGGTATGAAAAGTTTGGTTGAGATAAAATATTACAGTTCTTCAGATAATGTATTAGATCCAAATTTGAGAGCAGGATTTTTAACTGCACTAGAAAGCTTCACAAGTGAAGTCTTTGGAGATGATATTAGTGTTATCAGTTTGGGGAGCTTTAAATTAGTGTGTTATTGTGAAATGATACGTTTGCCTGGAAGTGAGGAGGAAAATAGACAACCCTTACTCTCATATGCCATTATTGAAAGAGGCACAGAAGTAAATATAATTAAAGAACAATTAAATGAAATCATCACTTACTTTCTAAATAGGTTTTCTTTAAATGACATTTTTTCTAAGAAACCTAAATATTTTAAAGTTTTTTACTCCAGAATTGATGAGATTTTAGGAGATTTAAAACTTAAGACAGAAGATCGTTTTAGATCTATATTCGGAGAAAAAGAAGAGAAAGAGGAAGAAGAACAAAGAGAAAAAAAAAAGAAAAAGAAGAAGAAAGAGGAAGAAGAAAAAGAGAAGGAGAAGAAAGAAGAAGAAAAATAATTGTCGGAGCGTTTAATTTTTGAGCTCAAATATCGGTCAGGAAGCTAAAGCTAAATATCAGGAGTATTTAGACGCGGCTTCCTTGGAGGAGAAGATTAGGCTTTTAGAAGAGTTTATTTCCTTAGTCCCTAAACATAAAGGAACTGAAAGGATTGTAGCTTTAAATAAATCTCGTCTATCTAAGATGAAACGAGAGTTAGAAGAGCGAAAAGCAAGACAAAAAAGCACCCAAAAAGTTACATCTCCTTTTTCTATTAAGAAAGAAGGAATTCAAATTATATTAATAAGTTCCTTTCTCACACCAGGAGTAGGTAAAACTTCAGTCCTTAATTTTCTGACAGGTGCCGCTAAAGAAGAGATTGGTAAATATACATCTTTACCTGAAATAGGAATTTATAAATATAAGAAGATCAGATTTCAAATTGTAGAAATGCCTTCAATTATGGAAGGAGCTTCTGAAGGTGTTGGCAATGGAAAGGAAATACTATCTCAAGTCAGATCCTGTGATTTATTATGTATTTGTGTCGATTTGTCAAGAAATATTAAAGACCAAATGAACTTGCTTTTAAAAGAAATATCAAAAGCAGATATAAGAATTAATATACCTCCTCCTCCATTGGATATCCAAAAAACAGGTTCAAATAAAATTCAGGTTTTATATCTAACTAAGGAAGCTAAAAATGTTGATGATATTGAAGTATTTACAGAGAGAATTAAGGAAGTAGTCCGTGAAAACGGCATGAGGAACGCAATAGTTAAAGTTTATGGATCCATTTCTCTTGATGATATTATTGATGCCTTAACACCTTCAGTCGTATATAAACAAGCTATCCTTTTAGGGACGAAAGGAGATCTCCCTCATACAGAAGAACCATTTGAAAAATTAAGTTCCTTGTTTTCTGATAAATTTCCTCTAATAATCGCATCAAGTATACAAAAAAATAATTTTCCTAGGGATTTTGGTGAGATTATTTTAAAATTTCTAAAAAAAATAAGAATTTACACTATGAGTTCTTCAGGTTACATTGCTGAAAAGCCATTAATTATGGATGAGAACTCAACCATAAAGGATGCAGCCATAAAAATCCATAAGAGTTTTTATGAAACTTTTGATCATGCTATCTTAATACGAGAAGGAGCTCGTCAAAAACGTAAAAAAGTTGGTTTAGATTATAAATTATTTGATAATGATATAATTGAAATTTATACATCATAATGAAAAATAACTCTATGAATTTTTCTTCTCATACTTATTTTTTTTCAGTATTTTATTTTTTCTATTAATTTTGGGATCTCTTCTATTCCTCTCTGGTATTTTTGATCTAAATCAAATACACCTTCCAAAATCTGTTTAATGCTTTCTAAGCTATAAATTAAGTTTTCAAAATAATCGATAATATCACCTTTAAAGATAATTATTTTATAATCATCTTCAAATCTTTCACCTATTTCTTCAATGGTTAATCCATCTTTAACTCGAAATTCTAATATCATTCTTTCAAGATTTAGTCTACCACATTCACAATAAGGCGAATCTTTACATTTACAATTAAATATGTCTTTAACCCATTTCGAAATAAATTCAATGAATTCACGAGAAAAAACTTTTCTCTTTTTAACATAGTCGGCATTCATGAGAGAAAGAACGCTTCCACTAAATAAGTTATTACTTAGATATTTCATATTCACATTTTTTGCCAAATCCACAACGATCTCTTTAGAAACATATACATTTCTAATAGGTTTTAGGTTTAGAGCAACATCAATTACTGATAGCTCCTCCTTTTTCAATACATCTACAATTTCTAGACATTGCTCAGACGTAAGGAAAGATTTAGCAATAGCCTGCCCTAGTCGGGTTGCTTTATACTCAAAATTTTCTTTAATTCGTATTAATTTTGAGTAGTTTAATTTTTTTAAAAAACTCTCCATATCATATCTATTATTAATTAGAAGCTCAAAATAACTGTAAATATCCTTTTTATTCACTCCTTGATTAAACATTGAAATGAAAGCTAGTAATTCTGTTATAGATTTGGTATCATTTGGAACTAACTCATAATCTTTAATTTTGCCATTTAATAGTTTTATTGCGATTTCTTCCTCAGTATCTTTCATTTTAGGTGAATAAACCTTTCCGGGCTCAACAAGTAAATAGGCATATCCTATATCATGCTTTTTTAATCTCCCACTTCGTCCAAGCATCTGCTCAAATTCTGCTACACTTAACCACTTTATACCCATAGCTAAAGATTCAAAAATTACGTGACTCGCCGGAAGATCTACACCTGCTGCCAAAGCTGCTGTTGCAACAACTCCAGCAATTTTTTGTGTCCGAAAATCTTCCTCAATTACTTTTCTTTCTTCATTTGTTAAACCTGAGTGGTACGCAGATATTTGTATTCCCTTCTCTTGTAAATATAAGGTAATTGTTTCACATTTTTTACGAGTATTTGTAAAAATTATTGTTTGACCCTTAAATCCATATTTTGATTTTTTAGAATAAGCAGCTCTAACTAATTTTGAAATCCGCTTATATTTTTGAGATTCATTTAAACACAAAAGTAGATGTCTTTCAATAGGGACGGGTCTATTGTTATACATAACCAATTTACAATTTAATTTTTCAGAGAGTAGTTTTGGTTCACCAACAGTTGCACTTAAATATAGATATTGAGCATATTTGTAAATAGATTTTAATCTAGCAATAAACCCATCTAATAAGTATCCTCTTTCCAAATCTATCAATGTTTGAATCTCATCGATAATAATAGTGTCAATATTTCCTAAAAATGTTTTATTTCCGCTTCTTAAAATAAAATCTATTGCCTCATATGTGGCAATTATGATATTAGCACTAGCTAAATCTTCTTGACCAACATCTTCACTCTTCTCAAATAAAGATTCACCTATCTTTTTTATTATTTTAAAGTTTAGGGAACTGTATTTTTCCTTGAATTCTTCAGTTCTTAAATTAGCTAAAGCCACAATTGGAACTAAATAAAGCATCTTCGATTTTGAATCTTTTAAAATTTTTGAGATCCCTGCTAATTCCCCTACTAGTGTTTTTCCCCCTGAAGTGGGTGCCATAATTAATTGATTTGAGTATTCATCTAATAATCCTCTTTCTACTGATATGGCTTGGATTGGTAATAAATATGTGAAATTTAGGTCTTTAAAAATAGTTTTAAAATCGTTAGGGATATTCAGATCTTTAAATTGTTGATAAAGATATTTTTTTCCAATTGCTGTTTTCTTTTCAATATCATATAAAGTCATTTCTTTATTTACTGCAGGATTAAAGTCTGCGTGGAAAACGGTTAATACTTTTTTAATATCTCTAAATTTGAGTATCATATGAGTAAAGAAATTCTTTAATTTAGGGTCTACCCGTTTTTGCGTAATCAATCCCCTTAACTGTGCTTCTCTAATAATGATATCATATGCGCATTCACTACATAATATTTGATTTTTAATTGATTTGATTTGTTGACGTTCATTCAATATCGTAAACTTTCCAGATTCTAGGCACGATTCACAAAAAGTTAAATTAATTATTTTCTTTTGATCAAACTGAAAACTTGTAAACATATCTTTTATAAGTTTAAAATCTTTAATCGAAGCTTGACTTGAAAAAGCAATAAACTTATTATTCTCAGAGAGCAAAAATTGTTTAAAAAGACGTGGATTTAGTGGAGAAACAAAACCTTCTTTTTCAATTTTACTAAAACTTAAAGGACGCATTTTACTTTTAAAATCTAAGCCAAAAAGAATGGTTCCTCGAAAAAAAGGGTCTCTAATATAGGAAAAACTCCTAGTCTTACCCTTGAATTTTTTTAAATAGAAAAAACTAACATTAAAGAGCAGGTCCTCTTTTGAATTACGCTTTCTATCAAATAAAATAAAAAAATTTCTCGAAGTTATACTCACATATGAAACCTTTTATTAATTTATCTAGTAATTAACAAAAATGAAACCTTAAACTTCAAATTTTCTAAAAATATTAAATACACTACTTTAAAATAAGTATTATAAAAAAGAAAGGATTCTATACTCCAAAAACACGTCTTATTTTTTCATAGACTTCTTTAATTTGTCTAAGTTTAGTTTCATCTCCTTGGTTTAAGAAATGCTCGATCCATTGTCCAAAAGTCCCATCTCTTATCCATTGGAGGAAATATTCAACGGCTGTACGTTCCTCTGCAGACATTTTTTACTCTTACTTTCACTTATTAAAGTTTAAAATTTATTATATTTCTATATAAAATTATAAATTATTCTATTTTATATTTTTATAATTTTATTTTATTAAATTAAAGTTAAATAAACCTTTGAAATGAGAAGAAAATGCCAGATATAAGAATAAAAACCCCTAATTTGGATGATATTTTTGAAAAGTGGAAGCAACGAACTGTTAGACAAACTCATAAAAAAATGGAAAAAGAATTTGGTACTAAAGGAGCAATCTTTTCTTTAGATGCTGTTAGTGCTGCGGAATATGTAAAAGATACGATGAAGGAAGCTGCAATATATTTTGCTGTTAAAAAAACTATTGGTCCCGCACAAAAAGGCAAGGAAGAAAACATCATTACCGCACCAAGAGTAAGTAGAGAACAATTTTATTCATTTAAAGGAAGTGGGAAAGTTAATAAAGAGAATTGGAAGGAGAAAGAAAATGTCCCCTTTTTTGAATCAATTCAAGCAGTTCAGTGTAAAACTTGTAATGGAAAGGGGTATCTTGAGAATAAATGTAAGACCTGCAAAGGTAGTGGAAAAATTGAGGAAACATTTACAATATTCGTAGGTGAAGAACAGAAAAAGGAGAAGGAATCCTTTACATATCCTTGTGGGGCATGTTATGGCACTGGAAATAGAAGAGAACCCTGTAAAGAATGTGGTGGGCATAGAAATTTGTATAAGTATGAAATCCTTCCCATTCCCTTTCAAACTGTAATATCCGGTATTCCAGTACTTCATAGTAGTGCTCAGACAAAATATGAAAAAGAAATTGGTGAAGATCTACATAAAATGATAGAGAATGTAGAAGGAATTAAATTCAATAATTTTAAAGAGCTAGAGTCAAAAGTTGAAGCTAGTTTAGGTTATGCAAATAAAAATATTAATAAAACAGTCGGAGTAGCAAGGAGTGATTATAAAAAGTATGAAAAAGATAAAGATTCTCAGATTACTACGCAGATTTTTCTCTTTCCTATGATTCAACTCTTTTGTGAGACTAAAAAAGGCAACAAATTCGAAGTATACAGTTTAGGTTCAGCTAATAAATTTATAATATATTCAAATTTTTAACTTTTTTTTATTGAAATTTTTATAATATCAGCTAATATTGAATAGGAGTGTAAAATTGAATAATACTGTTCCGACAAGAAAAAAACATTTTATGGGTTATGTTTTACCAAATAATTCTCTATCATTATCCTTAACAGGGATTTTTTCTGCATTAATTTGTATTCTAACAATGATTATATCAATTCCTGTTCCTGTAACTCGAGGGTTCATCAATATTGGAGATGCTGGAGTTATGATTACAGGAATGTTATTTGGGCCAATAATAGGTGGCATCGCAGGAGGTATAGGTTCAGCTTTAGCAGATATTTTTTTGACTTACACAATATATGCTCCTGCGACTTTAGTAATTAAAGGCTTGGAAGGGTTTCTGGTTGGATTAATTGCTAATCCAAAGATCCAAACTTCAAGATTAACTAAAAAAGATATCATTTCTGTATTAGTTGGTGGCAGCATTATGGTATATGGATATTTTCTCTATGAAATCTTTTTATGGGGCATTCCGGGCGCAGTATATGAATTCTTTTTTAATGCTATTATACAATTCGGTTTAGGAGCAGTGATCGCTATCATTTTTGTTCTGGCAATTCGTAAAAATTTAATTGAAAGCTTCCCTCAAATTTTTGATAAAGTATTTATTATTGAATAATCTTTTTTTTGTTTACGATCCATCGTAAATTTTATATAATTAATAGAGGAAGAACCTTGCAGTTGAGCTCGATTGTCACGCTCGTTTTTGCAAAAAAATAATTTAATATTAACTATGGAAGCCCAATCCCAGGTATTTCTACTTTTACATATTCAATTTTTCCATTGATCCTTTCATGAGTTGAAGTTGTTATAAATAGTATATCCCGATCAGCTCCACCAAGCATACAAGCGTATGCATCTGTAGCAATTTTAACTTTATCTGTAATTTTGCCTTTTTCATTAACTCTTACAACTCGATGTCGACCAGGTGCTGCAACCCAAATCCCATTCTCCTCATCTAAGCAAATTCCATCAGGAGCTATTGATTTTAAGTTAGCCCAGATTCGACGATCTGAAAGAGAGCCATCTTCTGAAATCCTAAAAGCTGTAAGGCGTGCTGCAAATGTTTCCGCAACTATTAATGTTTTATCATCAGGAGTTATAACAATACCGTTTGAAAAAGCCATATCATCAGCAACAATACGGGCTTCTCCTTCGGAAGATACGAGCACAATTTCAGAGGGCTTGAAAGGCTTGGTGTTAAAGTAATCGAAACCAAAATTTCCTACATATGCTCTTCCTTTTTTATCAACAACCATATCATTACAATTAAAAGTTGCTAAGTTAGAGATATCTGAATGTTCCTTGATGCCATCAGGATCTAGTCGAAGCAATCTACAATTTTCCATTGATACTATTAATAGTCTCCCATCCGGGAGCCAACCCAAACCTGAAGGTCGATTCGGAATCTCCACAATTGTTTCTGAGTTGCCGTTAAGATCCGCGGTCATTATTCTATGACTATCCATATCAGAAAACCATAACTTATCGTTATGCCAACGTGGACTTTCTGGAAAAAGTAACCCCTCAAGGAGCACTTTTGTTTCTAAAAATACGATATATTACCACCTATGCTTTAAATTCTTCATCATGTATAACTTTGTCTATTGCTAAAAGGCAAGCCTCCTCCCAATTATCATCGGGATCAATACTTTTACAGCACTCAGGGCACCAATCATCAGGGTAACCATAATCATAATCTTCTTCCTCTAAATCACCATTGAGTGTACTATCACAATAAAAACATGTACCTTCATCATACCTATCTAAAATTGTAGAAATTAACTCGACTTTTTTCTTTGCATTCATCTTTTAAAAATTAACTTTCATTAAAAGTATAATAGAATAAGAAAAAAGAAAATATAAGTTTATAATATCATTTAAAAGTATATCTACTCTCAGTTAACTGGCTTTGTTAAGTCTTTACTCTATTTTTAAAAAAAAAATTTAAATATGCGTATCCTATTTTGTTTTTAAGAATTAAAATGAATTTAACCAATTATGTAAAATTTTTTTTATGTACCACAGATTATATTACGATCAACACTCTTAACTTTTTGTCTGTCCCTGATA
>JBHLRJ010000034.1:0-31179 GCA_048882645.1 Candidatus Thorarchaeota archaeon | reverse complement strand
CTGCAATCTAAAAAGATATCACAAGCTTCATCTAATTTATTTAATTTTATATAATTAGTACCTATTCCTTTTAAACATGTAATTTGCTCTGAGATTTGACTTAATTCGTAATAAATATTATAAGCCTTTTGATAAAATTCAATCGATGTTAAATATTCTCCTTTTTCAAAAAAAAGCGTTCCCATTATTCCATACACGTCAGCTTGGCCCAACCTATCTTTCTGTTTTTCAAAATGCTTAAGGCATACTAAAAAATTTTTTTCAGCTTCAGAAAATTGCTCTAACTGTAATTGTATAAGAGCGATATCACTCAATTGCTTAATGTAAGTTGAATCCTTACCTTGTTTTTCTAATTCCTTTAGAAATATCTGCTTTTCTTTTAATAATTGCTCGAGTTCGTCTTTAGTTGGTTCACTTTTGTTTTCTGTCATATGATAAGCTGATTTTAAATATTTTTTAAACAGTTTATTTCTTATAGCAATTGTTCAAGGATTTCTACTGCTGTCTTTACATACTGAGTACATTTTTTTTCAAAGTATTCATTTTGAGCGTAAATATTCTTACCTTCAATTGTGTTGATATCACATTCAAGTAATTCCCTACACAATATCGAACCATGGAGTTTTTGAAATTTGTTTGTGAAATCTCTAATTACTTTATAAGTGTTTTCTTTTGCTTCTATGTTTTTATTTATTCCCATCCCATACTTTAAACCAATAACCATAGTGGCTCCAGAGACTGCACCACAAATATGACCAAGTCGAGCTACTCCGCCTCCAAAACCTGTAGCCAATTTCAATGCAGTATCTCGTTCTAATCCATACTGAGAACTAAAAGTGCTCAATACAGATTGAGCACAGTTAAAATCTTCGTTAAAGCTAGAGAGGGCTTGTTCTACTCTTGACATTTATTATCAACATTTATTTTTTATATCTATAAGAAATATAAAATTTCTTATCTATTATATATTTAGAGATAGTGTACTTGAGTAAATATTTCACGATAGGTAATTTGTTTGAAAGTAAAAGCGAGATTATGGGAGAGTCTTGGTAATAAAAAAGTTAAGTGTCATGTATGTGCTAATGAGTGTATAATATTACCAGATAAAATAGGGATTTGTAGAACAAGAAAGAATTTTGACGGAGAATTATGTACTTTAATTTATGGAAGTTTAATCTCTCCTGGAAGCTTAGATCCAATTGAAAAAAAGCCTCTTTATAATTTTTGGCCGGGTGCAACAGCTTATTCCATCGCATCAATTGGATGTTCATTTAGATGTCAAAATTGTCAAAATTGGTCCATATCCCAAGCAAATCCCACAGATAACGGAAAAAATGGTTTTTATGATCTTGAAGGTTATAAAGGTCGAGGTATGTCTTTAGTGGAGATGAGTCCTGAAGAACTCGTCAAAAAAGTTCTAAAAAGTGGAGCAAAAACGTTAGCGTATACCTACAATGAACCTCTTATTTGGCATGAATGGGTAATAGATACGGCTAAATTACTAAAAGAAAAAGATATTAAAACTATTTTAGTTACTAATGGTTTTTCGACTCCGGAAGCATCTAAAGAACTAATAGAGGTTGGTATTGATGCTGCAAATATTGATATTAAAGCAATGTCAGATGACTTTTATAAAAAAATATGTGGGGTTAAATCGGTCCAACCTGTATTAGACACTGCAAAATATTTTAAATCTAATGGTATGCATGTTGAAATTACTAATTTAATTATCCCCGATTTAAATGACAGTAGAGAAGATATTGAAAAAGTATGTAACTGGATTGCTAACAATTTAGGAAAAAATACACCAGTTCACTTTTCTGCGTATCACCCCGATTTTAAAGCGCCATCAAACAAAAGAACGTCTTATGAAACTTTGGATATGGCGTTTATGATTGCTAAGGAAGCGGGATTATATTTTCCTTATGTAGGAAATATAAGTCATGAGCAAGGGGGTAATACATATTGCCCTAATTGTGGTCATTTACTATTGAGCAGAACAGGGTATCGATTTAATAAAATTGATGTTACTGATAAAAATCAATGCCCGAATTGTGCTTATAATTTACTCAACGATATAATTGGAGAAATAAACAAATCTCCTTATCATAGATTTTCATTTATTTGAAAAATAAGAATCTAAATAGCAAAGTACTCCATTATAAAAAGAAATAAAAAAAATTATAAAATTGAAATTCCAATTACGAGTAATAGAAATCCCTGGATAAAGGAAAATAAAGCAACAATTACTGCCAATGGTGGCCATGAAAGTGCTTTTGAAATGGTCATAAAAGCCTTGGTATAAAATTTGGCTGTAAGAGCAACCAAAGCGAAGACTATTATGAAAATAATTGCAAGTACAATTCTTGGATCTACAAGAACCGCAATAAAGTCGATAAGAGTCTGGGGAATAGCAAAGGATAAGATAACGACAACTAAGGAGGCAACTAGCACTCCGACTAAACTGGAAAGTGGTAGATCATTTGCGGGTTTAACAAAGGTTAAGATACCAAACACAATTAAGATTATTGAAGTAAAAATATTACGTGCATCCTCAGTTGTTGCGGCATATGCTTTACTAGGTGGAATATCAAACATTAACCCTGCAACACCTGAAATTAAACTTAATAATCCGACAATAAATCCAATATAGGTTAGTGCCTTTAAGAATTTGGTAACATCAAAATCCCAATCTTCTACTTTTCTCTTTTTGAAAGATTTTCTTCTCTTAGTTTCGTACGCAGCATAAATAATCCAAATTATTCCAAGAACTAACATGAAAAATCCGCCATATTTCCCAAGGGGTTTCAATATATGTTCTGTAAAATCAAAAGCAAAAATCAATTCTTTTCACACTCAAATTTGAATATAGATCTATATTATTGTGTAATATATCAATTCAATTATATAAATATATAATGGAGTCCAATAATTAAAGAAATGCTAATCAAGTAGTTAATTGATAAAAGAAACAGTTTTTCTTATGTAGTCTAAATATTGTTCTATTTCTTGGTTGACTCTCTCTCTAGCCCATGAATATTCTGATGCAATCAATTCTGCAACTACATTAGCAACCTCTTCTGCTTTTTTATGATTAATCCAGAGAGCCATCTCTGTCCGTCGACAAAAAAGATCAATTAAATGCGGTGTTAATTCATACCTTAAGCAATATATTATTTCTGCCTTAATGAAATCATTCTCTTCCAGTAATTTTTCTCTATAAGATTCATTTTCTCTTATAATTTCAAGAATCTTCAAGGCACCTTTTCCATATTGTCGATAAAGATGGTCAGCTACATCGTCGTCTAATTTTATATTTGACTTTTCTAATGTTTTAAGCCAATCTTTCTTTTCTAGGCTGATGAGATATTTCCGTTTTGAAAAGTTTTTCTCTCTTTTAATATCAGGGAAAATATTCTTTAGTTCAATCTCTTTAAAGAGGTCTTCTGCCATGTTACGAAATGCTGTTAACTTTCCACCTGTTATTGTTAATAAACCATCCCCAGTGAAAAAAATAGTGTGTTTTCGAGATACTTCGCTCTCAGACTTACCTTTTTGCATGACCAATGGTCTTATCCCAGCATAGGTTGAAATAATATTGTCATAGTCTAATTCGGCATTAGGAAAATAATGTTTCACAGACTCTAATAAATAATCAGCATCTTCTTTTTCACAGAAAGGATTTGCTAAATCTCCTTTGTAATCTGTGTCTGTGGTTCCTATTATTGTAAAATTTTTGTTCCGTGGTACTACAAAAAAAGCTCTATCATCAGAAATTGATCGAATTATTGTTGCCATTTTATTCTTAACATGTTTTCTCCTAAATTGTACGTGAACTCCTTTTGTGGGTCGAATTAATGGTTTTGGAAGATCATTAGGATACATTTCTAATAATTCATCAGTCCAAATTCCAGTTGCGTTTATAACTAATGTTCCATGAATATTAAATTCCGTATCATTCTCTAAATCTCTGCATCTTACACCAATTATCGTTCCATTCTCCTTTATATATCCATTAACTTTACAGTAATTAACTACATCTGCATCTCTTACCACTGCTTCTTTTAGTGTTTCAATTGTCAATCTAGCATCATCGACATTAGTATCATAATAAACGGCACCACCTAAGTTTCCCTCTCTGATAAATTCAGGTTCTAACTCAAATAATTCTTCAGGTTTATACCATTTATGTTCGTTATAAATTTTGAAATCTGTATCTTTATTTCCTAAAAAATCATATATTTTTACAGCACTCATTATGGTGCGCTTATTATATTTTCCATCTTCCAAATGTACAAAAAGAAAAGGAATAGGTCGCACTAAATGGGGGAGGTGGGCAGTTAGCCAATTTCTTTCAGTAGTAGATTCATGGACAAGATCGAAGTCTCCTATTCCAAGATATCTTATACCTCCATGAGCTAATTTTGAACTCCTAGAAGAAGTTCCGGCGGCAAAATCTTGCATATCAATAACAGCAACTTTTAATCCTCTCAAAGCTGCTTCCCTAGCAACACCTGCCCCTGTAATACCTGCACCTATTATAATAATATCATAATCATTTTTTTGAAGTCTTCTGATTATCTCATCACGATTTTTATAATTCCAACTCTCTTCAAATAACTTATCAATCAAATCAGCCATTACGATCAAATTCTTAAAGTGATTGTTTCGTAATTAAAGTCTCGATTTTCTTTATTCTTTTTATAAATATAATAAAAAAACAAAATATAAAATAAAAAACCTAGTTCTTAAGAATAGTCCTGTAACTCTAATAATTTACTTAGGATGAGTGGCATTGAATACACATCATAATAGTTGTGATCAATACATTCCTTAATCAAACCAATGTACCTATTTGGATTTTTTTGATATTTCTTATAGCATAAGGGTACCATACTGCTCGGTAGTTCATTTTCTCTTTTCCAATTTAGAAGTTGTTCCTCTATGTTAGTAAGGGTATATCTTTCAAACATACCTTTAAATCGTCTACGACAGATTTGATATAGATCAATGTGGTGAAATCTTGTATTGTTAATTTCATAGGGAATATCAAGTTCGGTTATCATTGGATTTGAATCAAAATAATATAAAAAACGATTAGCAATATAGGGAATATCGAACCGTTTGCCGTTAAATGTAATAAAACATTTGAATTTGGGAAGAATTTCATTTTTTAAATGTTCGCAGATTGAGATTTCTTCTTCTAATTTCCGTGCAAAGAACAAGTGGATTTCATAATTTTGATTTTTGAAAAATCCGATCCCTACAATGATTACAGCATTATTATACAAACCTAATGTTTCAATATCAAGAAAAAGTAAATCCTCCACATTAAAGCAGAAACCAACATCTAGGTCATCTATATATTTGTTTTTTTTTAGACTCTCATAATCTTTCTTTCCGATTAAATGTAAAATATCATTAGCAGACTCACTATATCTATAATTTAAAAATCTCAAATCTTTAAGGGTTCTTATTCCTCTACCCTTTAACTTATTCTCTATAATTTCACCGATATAGTGAACAGTCTTTAAGTTGTATAATAATTTTCTTCTCGTACTGAGTAGATTTAAATCATAAGGGAGATCACTTTCTTGCCAAATTAATTCCACGAATTCTCCCATTTCATTTCTAACAATTTGATGATTTTGTTGATAGAGTACTTCTAATTTCATACCACGATATTTCTCAACCAAATGAGAGATATCAAAGCTTTGAGTGCTAATAGAGACCATTATCTATAATAATAAAAACAAAATATTTAATAACTGATTCTGTTAAGATTTATTAATAAACCTAATTAAATAGACAAAATTGATGTTTGGCATTATTAATCATAATCTATTCTATGGATGATATCTTCTCTTTCTCCTCTAGGAGGTTTGTATTTAAAGAATCTTCGTGATTCACTATCCTCTAAAACATAGTTGGATCCACCACCATGAAGCATGCAATAAGGATCTAACAAACCAATTTCATTAGCATATTGGCGAGTAAAACCTCGCCCACCTAAAGTCCTAAAGCAATGAATTGAACTCTCAAATCCTAATTCTGTAGAACTAATTTTTAATCCCATTGCGTTTGCAGCCATTAATTTAGAATCAGCCAATTCAGGGTGTTCATCCATCTGTCTAGCATATTGGATTAAAGCTGAGAGCATTAAGTTCAATTCTCTAATTTTCTTTGAAATAGGAAAACGTATAACTTGATATTGATGCAATCTTTTATCAAATTGCATGCGTTGAAGAGCATAAGCATGAGAATAAAGGATTTTTTTCATAGCATCCCCCAATGCCTCAGCACTGATGACCAAACGTTCTTCTGTCAATTGATGGAACGCAATATCCACTCCATGACCATGAAGCATATTTTCTATAGGGATTTCTGCTCTATCGAAAATTAAGCGACTTACAAAAGCATCTGTCATTCCGTAAGTTCTAACTCGAGTACTCCGAAAATTTTTTAATTTTTGATGATCAGTATCAACAACGATTGCACCCAATTGACCGTTATCTAATCTTCCATAAAGAATAATAAAATCTGCAATCATCCCATTAGTAATAAACAATTTCTTACCTTTAGCGATTATTTTATCGTCTTTTTCATATAATTTCATTTCCATACTAAAAATATCTGATCCTGCATTAAATTCTGTCATCGCTGAGGCACCAATTTGCCCATCTTTCGCTACGGGTACCAAGAATTTTTCTTTTTGAATTTCGTCAGAACCATAATTAACGGGATTACAATAAAGTGTACCCCCCGCTAATCTTCCCATTTCAATACTATAATTCCCCGCGATGTATTTCTCACTGTATTCACTCCATCTTCCCCCACATATGGCGAATGCAATAAGAGCATTCCTGGTAATCCTCCCCACCTCATAGTCTTCGGTATTAAGAATCGTGGAATAATAACCATTATCTGATAATTTCTTCATTATACCAATTACTAGTTCCCTCTTCCTCTCTTGAGTCGGTTCTTCCACATAATAATTTAGGTCCTCCAATTTTTTTAACTCAGGATCTAGATCCTTCTCCATAAATTCATACAAATCGGCCAAAAATTCCTTTTCTTTCGCATTAAGAATGGGATTACTTAATAAATCCAGTTCAGGGACATAACGTTGTATTTTGATAGGTTCAAATTCAGATATTCTTGTATCCATTATTTATCATCAAATTATATACTTAATTTATGAACTCTTTACAATATAATTTAAAAAAGAATTTTAAATAAAGATTTACCTTGAATTGTATATTCTTATAATAAAGGCTTGAATACTTCTCTATACTTATTCAAGAAATGAACTATCCATTTCTCTTTTTATGTAAAATAGGATTTTTTTCCCACTAGTTTTCAATAATTCTAATTAGAAATGTTTTAATCGAAATAAAACATAACAATAAAATATTAATTTGATAAGTAACCAAATATTAGAATTTTAAATCGAAATTCTGTTAAGTGAAAATTATATGATTAAATTTAGCGATAAGCAATTAAAGATACCAAAACTAATGCGACCTGTGTATTTAGTGACCGTAGGAATGTCAAAATTTGATCGAGCATTTCCTGAAACTCGAACAGAAGAATTATGTATAGACGCATTAACAGCAGCTGCAGATTTCGTTAATATGGCTCCTAGTGAACTAAAACAATATATCCATACTTGTTATTATGGTCATTTTGCTGATCATTTTGGTGACCAACTGCTTGGAGAAGCAGTAATTCACGATAGACTAGGACTTGATCCGTTAGGCAATATTGGGGTAAAAACGGGAGGTGCTACAGGTGGATCTGCTATGTGGGAAGCGGTAAAGGCTGTTGCTTCGGGATATAGTGATTGTGCTTTAGCGTTAGGATGGGAGAGGATGGATGAAGTGCCAACTGACGAAGGTAATCATCTTATTGCATGTGCAGCAGATAAAGATTGGGAAACACCTCTCGGACACATTTATACGGGTTATTATGCGGTTATGGCCCAACGATATTGGAAAATCTTTGGCAAGGAGGAAGATTCATTTCGTAACACCATGGCGGAAGTAGCAGTTAAAAATCGAGGATATGCAAGAATGAATCCTCACGCTCAAGGACCTATGAAGATAACTGTAGAAGATGTTATTAACTCCCCTATTGTTGCGTATCCTCTTCGTGCGTTAGACTGTTGCTTAATGAGTGTTGGTTCTGCGTGTGGAATAGTTTGCGACGAAAAAACAGCCTATGAAATTACAGACAAGCCCCTCAGAATTTATATTGCTGCAGGCAGCCATACTCTAAGAGTGGCAGATCGTCGTGATATGAAAATACCACTACTGCCTAATGAAACAAAAGGACAATATGATAGTTTAGGGAAGAGATTTCCGGGAGGAGATCGATATCCTGGATTTACAAGCTTTTTAGCAGCCAGAATTGCGGCTTATTATGCTTACCACATGTCTGGCGTTATTGATCCGAGTGAAGATCTTGATTTGGTAGAGCTTCATGATGCATTTACTATAAGTGATATTCAGACATATGAAGACATTGGAATTAGACCATATGGAGAAGGAAGAACATATATTGAAAGTGGAGATGCATATGTTATTAACCCAAATACTAAAAAACCAGGAAAATTACCTAGCAATCCATGCGGAGGTTTGATTGGATGTATGCATGCTGTAGGTGCAACGGGACTTATGCAGATAGCAGAAATCGGATACCATATTTGGAATCGATGGGACGAAATCCACGAACCTGAGGAGAAATGGAAAGCTTTTGGAAGGGAAAAACCAAAAGATTGGGAGAGCTTACAAGTTAAAGGCGCAAAAAGGGGATTAGCTATAAGTCATGCTGGAGTAGGGTCTCATGTAACCTGTACAATTCTAATGGATCCAAATAAATTAATAAAGGAGGATTAATAATGGTGAAAAAAGATAATGAAAAGGGTTTTGTTGAGATAGTTAACGGTAGATATAAACCTAGGGGCGTTTTTCATATTCCAGAAAAAAATCAGCCTATTTTCAACAAAGATACAGGTAAGTTAGCTGGAATAACAAATCCCCGAGATATGACCTATATACATTCTTACGGCGATGAAGCAATATTTTTTGATTCTCTGGGGAAGGGTAACCTCATGGCTTCAAGATGTGATAACGATAAATGTGAGACAAAGGGCTCTATTTATGAACCTTTCAGAATTTATTGTCCCGATTGTTTGAAAAAAACAACTCCAATTGATATAACCGATAAAGCTCGAAAAAGTGCAAAAATCCATTCCTTTATTGTAACTCATCGATCTGGAGCTTTCAATACATTGCCTAAACCGATAAAATTTATTAATGTTGAATTTGATGAAAAAGTAGTTACAATTCTCATGAGTGTTCTAGCTATTGGAGAGCCTGAAATTGGAAAAAAAGTAATTCCAATCTTTCGAACGAAGACTCCTACTTATACCATTATGGATTTAATGTTTGTTTTAGAAGGAACATCAGAATCTGAGTTACCAGAAGGATTTTCATTCTAGCTTTTTTTTTAATTTAATTTCACACCAAGTTTAAAGAGATAAAAAAGGATGAATTAAAAGTATGTTTTATTGAAATTATAAATTTTTTCAATTTATTGCAATAAATTGAAAATTTTCCGGGTCTCGTCTGGAGTTGCTACTTCTCTCCCAGCTAATTTTGCTACCTTTGCTGCCCATTCTACCTGCTCCCATGAACCTTTTGCTAATCGTCCATCAGGGACACGAATATTGTCTTCTAATCCAACGCGAATATGTCCTCCCATTGCTGCAGCACATAAGCCCGCTCTAAACTGATCCTTTGCTACACCACATACACTCCATGAAGATCCTGGAGGCATTAAATTAAGAAAACCCGCTAAATTCTGGAAAGAAAATGGAACGCCTCCCAATGTTCCAAAAACGAATTGGAAATGAAGAGGGTGCTCAAATAAATCTTCTTGTTTATTAAGAAATAAGATATTATATAAACCTCCAAAATCATATACTTCTAATTCTGGTTTTGTTTTTGCTTCTTTCATTGCCTTCGCTAGAGTTTGAATGAAATGAAATGTATTCCAAAATACACCATCTGCATTTCCGACTATTTTCCCCGTTTTAAAATCACCTATACTAAAATTCATTGAATTTGTATTTAATGAAGATATTAATGGTTTAAAGGTTTTTGTGGGAGCAACTCTTTGTTCAAGTGTTCTTCCTACAGAGCTAGTTATATTTATTATTATTTCTGGTGCTTTTTCTTTAATACTATCGATAACTGCTTTTATTCGATCCAAATTAGGAGTAGGCCAACCTGTTGCTGGATCTCTAGCATGAATATGTACTGTTGTAGCTCCAGCATCGAAACACTTCTTTGCCTCTTCTCCAAATTCTTCTGGAGTATAAGGAACATTAGGATTTTGTTCTTTCCTAGTAGTGGAGCCCGCAAGTGCGGCGCTTATTACCAATTTTGAAGATAGGTCTTCTGCTATTTTTCACACCTATTTTTACATAGTATTGTAAAGTTATTTAGGATCAAATATAGTATTTTTCATTCGAAAGTTTAGAAAAGATTTTTAAATAATTATCGTACAGTAAAATTTGTTCAAAAATTTATTATAGATTCTTTAAAGATGTGATGATTAATATGAAAATTCTGGAAGGAAAAAATACTTTGATAACTGGTGGAGGTCGAGGTATTGGAAAAGCAGTTGCACTTGATTTTGCGAATGCAGGGGCAAATGTAGCAGTAGCTGCTAGAACTTTAAGTGAATTAGATCAAACTGTTAAAGAAATCGAGGAGTATGGAGTTAAAGCTATATCTATACAAGCGGATCTGTCAACTTTAGACGGTGTATCTAAATGTGCTCAAAAATTTTTTGAGAATTTTGAAAATTGTGATGTTTTAGTAGCGAATGCGGGGATGACTCAAGTGTCTACAATGGTAGATTATCCACTCGAAACGGCTCAAAAATTATTTAATTTAAATATTTTGGGTACATACGCAATTATTAAACACATAATTCCAAATATGATTGAAAGAAAGTGTGGTAAAATATTAATAACCTCCTCCGTTATGGGAAATGTGTTCTTTGCTCCAAAAAAGGTTGCTTATGCAACGTCTAAAGCTGCTATAGCTGCGATGGGTAAATGTCTCAACGCGGAACTAAAACCATACAATATTGTTGTCAATAGTCTTACTCCAGCGGGTGTTGAAACAAAGATGGCAGAAGATTTAAGAGAATGGGGTCAACAAATGCCAATAACAAATCCCCCAGAAATGCTTTCACCAGCATATTTATACTTAGCTAGTGATCTACCAAAAAAGAAATATCATGGAAAAGTAATTGAGATTAATTGGATCTGTGAAGCTTTACCAGTGCTCAAAGAAGAAATTGGAACTAAAGATATAGAAAAAGGAGAGCTATCAAAAATAGCTGAAGAAAAGCTAAAGAAGCATCAATATGAAGTGTTTAAAGAAAATACAGAATTGATTGATTTTATGCTTAAGTATGAGAGATAATTTCAGTATAATAAAATATCTTTTTAAAAACTACTTTTTATTTTGTTATAACATTTTCCATTGGCATACTAATATTTTAAACATGTAAATTTAATATTAATCACATTGAAATTTTCAAAAAAAGATGAGATTTATGACTGAAAAGTTAGTAGTTACGACTAAAGGGTTTGTTAGAGCCGATTTCTCATTTTGGGTTGGTCTTTACATGGATAGGTTCTACGATTCTCTTGAAAATAAGAAAGTAATTGGAAATAAATGTACAAAATGTGGAAAAGTGTTTGTTCCACCGAGAAAAATTTGTGGGGAATGCAATGAAATAATACCACTTGATAATAATTGGGTGAATTTACCAAACACAGGGACCTTGCTAAACTATACAATAACTTATTATAAAGTTAGTGATAGAACAGCTAGAAAAGCTAAAAAAACTCAAATAATTGGTTTGGTCCAAATTGATGGTAGTGATACTGCAATTGCCTATCGTCTTTTGAAAATTGAACCTGACGAGATTAAGATTGGTATGAAACTTAAAATTGAATGGGAAGAAAAAACGAAGGGGAACCCTGCAGATATTAAAGGGTTTATGAAAATATGAGAGGTGCTGAGTAAAATGGAAAAGGTTGGTATTGTAGGACTAGAGCAAGTAAAATTATATTCAGATGCTAATTATGGCAGATATGAAATGATTTTTGAAGCTGTGAGAGGAGCGATTGATAGTGCAGGATTAAAGAAAAAGGATATAACTACTGCAATTTCCTGTACAAACGATTATTATGATGGACGGACTATTTCAAATTGTTACACTGTTGAGGTTGGGGGAGGATATATGGTTGATGAGAGTAAGGTGGAAATGGATGGTGCATACGCTGTTTTATATGGATTAATGCGTATTCTATCTGGTCATCATAAACTTGCTCTAATATGGGGTGGAAGTATGGCATCATGTTTTCCATATCATGCTGCACGATTATATGAAACTGATCCCACATGGGAAAGACCAGTTGCCAATATCAATGATATTACAGCAGCTGGGTTCCAAATGAGAGCTTATTTAGAAAAATTTGGAGTTAGAGCTGAAGATATTGCTAAGATTGCTGTTAAAAATAGAAGAAATGCTGCAAAAAATCCGTTGGCATTACAAGAATCTCAAAATGCTAATATTACGATTAAGGATGTGTTAGATTCAGAGATTTATGCTGATCCAGTAACCGAGTTAATGGTAGCACAACCCTGCGATGGTGTAGCAGCATTACTATTGGCACCAGAAAAACAAGCTTTAAAGATAACCGATAATCCGGTATGGATCACTGGTGTAGGATTTAACCAAGAGACATATTATCTTGGAGATCGAGATTTAACAAAAAGTACTTCAATGGAACTAGCAGCTAAAATGGCGTATGATGTTGCAGGTATTAAAGATCCTAAAGTTGAAATTGATCTAGCAGAAATATTTGAAGCTTATGCTCATGAAGAAGTAATACTTTCTGAAGCCTTAGGACTGGCAGGTAAGGGAGAAGGAAC
Source organism: Candidatus Thorarchaeota archaeon (assembly GCA_048882645.1). Lineage (GTDB taxonomy): Archaea > Asgardarchaeota > Lokiarchaeia > Sigyniarchaeales > SOKP01 > Loki-b32. Next base: position 18,157 of record JBHLRJ010000034.1, on the reverse strand, counting down.
ATGTCTAAATTCAGAAATTAATGGAGATATACCTATTAATCCTTCAGGAGGTGCTATCAGTGGTAATCCCCCGTGTGGGACGGGATTAATTAGAGTCATAGAAGCTGCAAAACAATTAAGGGGAGAAGCGAAGGGGTATCAAATTAAAGATACTAAGAAAGCAATAGCTACAGGTCAAATTGGAATGTGTGCCCAAAATAACATTGTATATATCTTGGAAGGAGGTAATTAAAAATGGGAAGGCAAGTAGCGATTGTTTCAGCTGGATTTAGCGAACATGCCTCAAAACGATCTGATGTTAATATCGTTGAATTAATGAGTGAAGCAATTAAAGATTGCTTGCAAAAAGCTCCAAGTATTAGTCTTAATGATGTAGATGCTTTTGCAACTGGAAATATGCCTGGATTTGAGGGATCAAATTTACCAGAATTATGGATGACTGATTGGATAGGTGCTCGTAATAAACCTTTAATGCGGGTTACTACAGGTGGTACTACAGGAGGATCAGTTGGTATTGCTGGATATTATTCAGTAGCAGCGGGGTTACCTGGCATAGATACGGTGTTAGCGATAGCCTTTGAGCAACAATCTCAAGGAGATACAAGTGTTGGGCTTGCTAATGTTGCTTATGGTGAAGTTGCACTATTAAATCATCTAGGGCTTACTTACGACCAAGTAGGGCGGCTTTTATCTGCAGGAGCGGCGATAGGGGTAGCTGCTTATCAAGCAACTAACTATATGCGTAAAACTAAAATTACTGAAGAAGATTTAGCGAGAGTTGTTGTACAAAATAGACGTAATGCCGCTAAAACCTGGTGGGCTCACTTGAAAATGCCAGATCTTACAATTGAGCAAGTCCTTGATACACCTTATATTTCTTATCCACTTAGATATGGCATGGTATGTCCAGCTTCTGATGGAGCGTGTGCTGTATTATTCACGACAGAAGAAAAAGCTAAAGATATGTGTGATATCCCTGCTTATGTTAATGGAGTATCAAGTGTAGCCCATGAAACTGCAATCCTTGGATATTGTGCTAGTGGATCTGCGCAGATAGATCCATCAGAACAATTAGGTGCTATGAAATCATCGGAAATAGCTTATGGCCAAGCAGGAATTTCGTTTCCACGAAAAGAAATCGATTATGCTGAAGTATATTCTCCGTTCCCTAACCAAGAACTTATGTGGGTTGAAAAATTAGGATTATTCGAAGCAACTACTGCACCACAGATGTATGAAAATGGTATAACTGCCTTAAATGGTGAATTGCCAATATGTTGTTCTGGAGGTGTCAACTCTACAAATGCTATTGGAGCCTCAGCTTTAGAAAGGCCAGCAGTTGCGGCACTTCAAATCATGGGAAAAGCAAGTAATCAAGTTCCTAAAACTGTTCATACTTCTATAGGTCATGGCTGGGGAGGATCACTTAATTTATGTACTATGATGGTTATGTCTGATGAACCACAAAGGAAATGGAGGTAAATAAAATGTCAAAATTAACTCAAAGAAAATCAATGGATTATATTAAAAAGGAGTATAAAGAAACAAGAAAAATGCCAGGAAGTTGGTATTTGTCCAATTATAAATATAAGTATAATATAACTCATCTACAACCTTTCTTACAGAAATTAAAAGAGAAGAAATTAGTTGGTTTGGAATGTTCAGGATGTAATACCGTCTATTATCCCCCGAGATTTGTCTGTGGAAAATGTTTAGTAAAACCTGACAGATGGGTTGATTTACGAGAGACAGGAAGAGTTTCTACTTTTGCTATAGCTTACTTGAAGGATCTTGAGACGGGAGAAATTCAAGAAAAGCCAATGGTATTAGTTCATCATGACGGAGCAGACACAGCAAGTATAGCTCAACTCAATCCCAAAGTTGATTTCAAGGATACATATATAGGAATGCCAATTAAAGCTCATTGGACAGAAAATCCAACTGGAGGCTTAATGGACATAGACTATTATGATTTAATGAAAGATAACTCTGAAGATTTAGATTCTCCGGAAGATGAATAACTAAATCATTTTTTTTTAATTTATTACTTAATAGTGATAAGATGGTAAGAATTCATAAAGTGTATCCTCACTTAAATTTAACAAGATATTTTGATTTAGATCATTAATATTAATCCTTTGAAATTTCTTTATTTTAATATCCTCATCCTCTAAACCTCTTGTGTACCAGTGTTTTAAAATACCAATCCGTGAGACTAACTTTTCATCTAATATATGATGGAGGAAATCAACCCATCTCTCCACTTTCTGCTTTGTCTCAAGTGGAGTTATTTTATTCCTTTTTTCCAGCTTTTTAGTTTCTAGTTTTTCTTTAATCCAATTATTTATTTTTTCTTCGGACCACTTCTTTTTCTTCAATTTTTTTACTTTCTTTGAATTATATAGATTTTGAAAATCCTGAAGGTTATTTAAAGAACCTACAATAGTATCACAGTCACAGTATTCTTTAGTTGCTCTAAAATATAAGTCCCCTGGTCTCAGTTGAGATTCAATTAAAGGGTTATGAAGTGGTGAAAAGCTCATGTTATATTCATCAAGCAATTTTCTAAATTTTTCCACTTGAGTTCCTTTGGGTAATGTAGCTGTAATATAAAAGCACATTTAATATCACTTTCTTATATTGCTTAATATAATTTTTGTAAAATATTGTTTATTGTTTTTATACTGTATTGAATATCATCTTCTTGAATCCCATAATGAGTTACAAAGCGAATCTTCTCTCTGCTTATATTGAAAGCTAGAATTCCTTCGTTATTTAATTCGTTAATTATTTTTATGATTCTAATTTTTTCTAAAAACTCCATTATAACTATATTTGTATCAGGATCATAAACTTTAATTGGAAGACCAATTGATTGTAAACCTTCAGCTAACTTTTTCGCATTCTTATGATCATCCTCTAATCTCTTGATCCAATTAGGTTCAAGGGCAATCAAACCGAAAGCTGCAATGATTCCTGCTTGTCGCATCCCTCCTCCAACCATTTTACGGAATTTACGGGCTTTAGAAATAAATTCTTTCGATCCAGCAACAATAGATCCCACGGGGCAAGATAGACCTTTAGATAAGCAGAACATCACACTGTCTACATGTTTTGTGAATTCTGTGACTGGCATATTAAGTCCTATCGCTGCATTAAATATCCTTGCGCCGTCTAAATGAAATTTTAACTCATTTTTTTTAGCAAAATTATTCAAATCACTTAGAACTTCGGGTTTTATTATTGCTCCTCCATGAAAATTATGGGTATCTTCAGAACATAATAATGTTGTCGGTGGTTCATGAATATCTTCTTTGTTACGAATTACTGTTTGGAGGTGATCAAGTGAAGGTATACCTCTCTCAGAGGGATATGTTTTTATCATTAATCCTCCAATTCGAGCAGCACTTCCAACTTCATGACCATAAATATGACTCATCTCTTCTAAGAGGATTTCATCCCCAGGATGAGTCTGTGAAAGGAGTGACACTAAATTTCCTTGAGTTCCGGAGGTGACTAATAAAGAAGCTTCCTTTCCAATAATTTTAGCTGCTTTTTCTTCTAATTCGTTAACGGTAGGATCTTCTCCAATAACATCGTCTCCAAGCTTTGAATTATCTAATGATTTTATCATATCCCACATTTCTGGAGAAGGTTTTGTAACAGTATCAGACCTTAAATCAACTACTCTCAATTTCTTTTTGGTAACATTTTTGAAATTATGATTAAGAATCATAAATACAATATATATTTTGAAAGATGCTTTGGAAATCTAGATTGTTTTTTCGATTGTTCCACTTTGTTTAATCTTTTCGAAACAAAAAAAGTTATTTAAAGAAAACCTATAATCCCGGGATTGCTGTTCGTTTGTAAACAGTGTCTAATAATTTGGAAATAATTGTGATCATTATTAGAAACATAACGGCGACCACAACAAATGTAGCTGCTGGGAGATATTTTTTATAAACGAGATCGTGAGCCTTTGCAAAAAGTTCGGGTACACCAATATACCAAACAACGACTGTATATTTCGGAAGATAAGCCGCTTCATTGGACCATGAAGGGATAACACGGCGTAGTGCTTGCGGTAATACAATTCGTATAATCCCTGTGCGACGTGACATACCAATTGATTGTGCCGCCAATAATTGTCCAGTGCTAACAGAGGTAATAGCTCCACGAAGGTATTCTGCCTGATAAGCAGCACTATTAAGACCTAAAGCAATGATACCTGTTAAGATTTCTGGATTCAAAAAGATGAAAGTTAAAGTCCTCCCACTGATGTTGAATTGGGTGTAGAAAGCCCACCGTTCTATAGGGATGCGTAAACTATAGGGTAGAAAATACAAAATTAATATTTGGGCGAGCAATGGTGTCCCACGTATAATTTCAATATAAGCGGTAGCAAATCGTGAAAGAACAACTCCTCCATATTGTCGAAGAATAGCAAAAATGAGACCAACAATAAAGCCCAAAATTAACGCCCATACATATAACCACATCATAGTCATGAAACCTTCTAGAAGTTCATCCCAATTTTCTAGCACTGTTAGAATATCTTGAATTTCTTTAGGAAGTTCGAGAATCATTTAAGCTCCTCCTCAGTTGATAATTTAAGAAGTTTTTCATGGCCCCCATATAAAACATCAAGTTGATTGAGAAAAGTTTTCACACGATCAGATTTTGGTGATGTGAAAAAATGTTCTGGTGTACCACGTTCTAGTATGATACCTTCACCAAGGAAGAGCATTTCTGATGCCACAGCTCTCGCAAATCCCATTTCATGAGTAACTACTATCATAGTAGTACCTTCTTTTGCAATAGTTAGCATTACTTGAAGAACTTCACCAATCAATTCAGGATCTAAAGCAGAGGTGGGTTCATCAAACAATATTACCTTTGGTTCCATGGCTAATGCACGAGCGATGCCTACACGTTGTTGCTGACCACCAGATAGTTGAGCAGGATAGTGATCAGCCCAATCTGCCATTTTCACGCGATTCAAAGCCTCTAATGCTTTTATTTGAGCCTTTTCCTTGGGTATTCCTTTAACCCGACGAAGTCCAATACTAACATTATCGACTGCTTTGAGATGAGCAAAAAGATTAAAATGCTGAAATACCATACCAATGTCAGCTCGTATTTTATTCAGTTTAAGTTTAGGTTCCATTAGGTTTTGTCCAGAGAGAGATATTTCACCTTTATCTGGGGGTTCAAGCATATTTATACAACGAAGTAGTGTACTTTTACCAGAACCACTTGGACCAAAAATGACCTTAACCTCTTGCTCTGCTAATTCAAATGAAACACCCTTAAGTACTTCTAACTCATTATAAGACTTCCAAATATCCATTACACGTAATATAGGATCCTTAATATCTAGGCACCTCCTAATCCCAAATTTTTAAGTTTCTGAGTTTGTCGTTCACCAAGTAATTTTGTTATTGGATAAGTGATTAAAAAATAAACGATTGCGACTGCAGCGATTGATATAGCCCAAAGTTCAATATAATTTGAGGATATTTGTAATGCTGCATTCGTCATTTCTACTACTCCAATCGTAAGTGCAAAAGATGTATCTTTTATAACAACAGCATATTCATTTGACCAGCTAGGAATTGCAATTCTTAAGGCTTGTGGTAAAATTATGGCTCTTAAAGCTTGAATACGAGTCATTCCCAAAGCACGTGCAGCTTCCTCTTGACCTGCGCCCACGGATAGTATTGCACCACGAAATATTTGTGATTGATATGCTCCACTACGGAGAGCGAGTGCTAATATTACACCAAAAGCAGGTCTCCAAAGTAAGGGTATTCCAACGCAATCACCTCCAATACATATTTCATATAAAAAGGTTAGGTACACAGCAAAAATAAAAATCAACACCAAAATAGGAATTCCACGAAATAATTTTTCATACCCGCTTGCAAACCAATTAAGTTCTTTACCACCATAAACTCGCATAATTGCTAGCGTCATACCTATTACAAAACCCCCTAATAAACCTATTGCAGTTAGTCCGAAGGTTGCTGGTAATCCATTTGCAACAATGTAATAAATAATATCAAAGAAGTTTGGAAAACTCTGACTTAAGATAAAGGATATCCCGTAACTTAATATAAGGGTGATTCCAAATAGTACGAGTTGAATAATTAAGACTGCTATTAAAGCATCATGTAATTTTTTTTTATAGAATGTGTTTACAGCTATAATCCCAACTAATAGATTAATTAAAATGTAAATGGTAAATTGAATTATTAAATAAAGAAAGAGATTTTTAGCAAACAAGAAATTATATAGAATACCGATAGAAATCCCAGTTATTAACCATATTGTGTTAACATAAAGAGATGTTTTAAGAGATGTATCCCATCTCTTATCAATTTTTTTATCCAGTATTCTCGCATACCATCTCATAAGGTATGTCCCGATTAGGAAATTAATAATTGAAATAATAGTGCCAATTCTAATAAAATCTAATTCTACTTGAAACAACATGATTAAGATCTATTTATGGAAATATTTTTTTATAATTTATGGGTTATAACTTAAGCTATATATCCAAATCTCTGATCTTGAAAATATTGGAATTCATTCTATTCTGGGGTTCGAACTTGGTTAAAAAAAAAAATTTTGTATGGAGAATAGATAGTAAAATCCTTTTGAATAATTCTAGAGTACTAAATAGCAACTTTTGGGATAACTGCTTTATTTAAACAAAAAACTCGGGATAGTAGGTAACCAGGATGTTTATCAGCCAAACCACTTCTCTATGAGATCATCAATACTACCGTCCCCGTAGGCATTAAGTATCACAGTATTGATTTCTTGCATCAAATCTGGGTTCTCCCATCGACACCAAAGCGCTGTAGGTTCAGCTGGTACTGTAAATATTGATTTTAAACTGTATACTTTCGCGTAGACGGTAAAAACAGGTTCATCTACAAATGCAGCATCTATACTACCAGCATCTAACGCTGCCATTAATAAATCAGCCTTTGGATATACTAAAAGATCCACACCTACAGTCATATTATAATCGTTTTCTAATGTATCATGTTGTGTGGTACCCGATTGAACACCTACAGTGTATGAACCATTTGCAATCTCAGCTAAGCTTGTAATATTAATTGTTGAGCTGCCCTTAACGATGATAACTTCATTGACACGAATATAAGGTACAGAATGCGCGAGCTTTTCTGCTCTAGCGGGCGTAACCATCATTGCGGCTGCAATCATGTCGACAGTACCTGCAAGACAAGCACCAATCAGGAGATCAAAGTTCATATCCACCATCTGAAGGGTAACCCCTAGTGCATCTGCTACCCATTGAGATAAATCAATATCGAAGCCCTCCCACCCTGTACTCACGTTATATAACTCGAAAGGAGGCCAAGGTTCATCAGTCCCAACAATAATATAACCTCGATCCTGAATTTGTTCCACAAGAGTTTCCCCTGCTACAGGTTGTGGAGTTAGAAGTGGAGGCACTAACCATCCGATAAGGAATCCTCCTACTATACCCACTACAATCCCTATTACGGCAATTTCTCTTTTCATATATTTTTCATCTCTTTAACTTTAATTTTGGGTATTAACTAAAATATCATTTTTGGATAAATTTAACTGAGATATAATTCAATAGTTCATATATAAACATTTCTATCTCATAAAGTAAAAAACGATTTATGCGACTTGGTTAATTTGGTAGATTGGAAATTGCCATAATGTTCTTTCATTCATTTATAAATGAACCATGATTCTATTATTGCGTTAATAATAACAATGGAACTCCAGTTAATCCCTTTCTGGCTTAAGATCCAAGATTTAATAGTTAGCAGTATTTATCTAGGAGGAGGATTCGCCTTTAAATTCTTTTACTATTCTTTTTTAATCTGCCTTTCCAATAAAGAGATTACAAAAATCATTTATATACTTGTTCTAATAATATGAATTTCCAATGTTATAATAATATTAAAATATTAAATTAGGATGAGAAGAGATTCCCCATTTACCTATCTTATAACACCATCTTTTCTTAACTTCTCAATCTCATCTTTCTCATACCCAAACTGTTCCAAAATGGAAATCGTGTCTTCCCCTAAACATGGGGCACCCTTTCCGGGTTTTACAGGGGTTTTTGTAAACCTGATAGGGTGACCGACCATTTTGTAAGGACCAAGTTCGCTATTTTCAAGATCCCAAATCATATTTAAAGCTTTGGCTTGAGGATCATCGAAAAGATATGCGCTGTAATTTACCTGCCCACAGGGCACACCAGCTTGTTCTAAAGCCTCAATCCATTCTTCATTTGTCTTTTCTCGAAAACGATTTTCAAATTGATCTGTCATTGCCTTTTGATGATTAATTACTTCATCATTTATGTCACCAAACTCAACCTTTGCCCCTTTTTCGTAAATTCCTGTTACATCACATACGATTTTTCTCTGCTGACTGGTGAGTGCAGCGATACTGAGGAATCCATTTGCAGTTTCATAAATTCGGTAATATGGAAATGAATATCTGTCTGCAGGCCTGTGATTACAATCAGGAACTTCGAGTATACGTGTTGATTCAGGTCTTTCATATCGGCGAATTAAATAAGCTAACTCATCGATGATTTCGGTATGAGTCTTTCCCTCCCGAAAAGCAGTTCTCAAAAGATCTAATTCCTCTAAATGTTTTTCCTTATCTAACTTTTCAATCTTTGCAAATCCAGCGGCTTTCAGAGCCATTCCAGTATTAAAAAGCGAAGTTTCAATTTTTTGACCCTCTCCATTCTTTATTCTAGCAAAAAGAGCAGCCACAGCACTTAAAGCATTAAGCATACCAGTACCAATATCTACAAACGGGCTTCCTCCAGGTCCGCGTGGTTTACCTTCTTCATCAGCATAGCTAGCCATCATACCAGAGGCAGCATGTGCGATAATATCAAAGCCTTTACGATTCTTGTAGGGGCCAATTTCACCAAATGCAGTGCTTGAAATGAAAATTAATCCTTTATTGATGGTTGAAAGGGTTTCATAATCGATCCCGAGCCTTTTAGCAACTCCAGGAGTGTAATTTTGAAGTACAATATCGACTTTTTCAACCAGACGGTAGATAATTTTCTTGGCTTCTTCCTTTCTTATGTCTAGACAAAGACTTTTTTTTCCCCTGTTCATAGTTAAAGCCATTCTTGTATTGCCTTTATATCGTTGAGTTGTACCCCATCGTCTTTCTTCCGATCCGTCAGGTGGCTCTATTTTTATTACCTCTGCACCTAGATCCGCTAGTAGAAATCCACAGTATGGACCTGCTATATACTCAGAAAAATCTAATACCAATATACCATCTAAAATTCCGTTCATTTCTTATCTTCTCCTTTAATTATTTAAACATTTAAGATTTTATTAACTTGATTTTTCTACAATCTTCAATTTACTTTTAGCTCCAATCTTATTGAATTCACTAGGATTGATTTCTATATCCTTTCCTGTCAAAGCATTTACGATTGTCGCTGTTAATATGCCCCAGGGACAAATTGAGTTAGTTAATTCTTCAGATTTCATATATGAACGAACTATAGCTGTAGAACAATTAATAGATTCTACAGTAAATTCATTTTCAGATAACCATTCTATTTTTAATTTTTCGGCCATACCAATTTCAGAAAATTTTTTCAATGCAATCTCAAGTGCTTCATTTAGGTTATAATTCTTCAAATCATCTAGATCGAGACCAATTTGCTCAGAATATCTTTCTAAAAATTCATATGTCTTGGGAAAAACGTATTTATATAAAACAGGTGTTCCAACCAGTTCTTTTGCACTCCCTTCATATCCAAATGTTATTCCATGTAAAATCATTGCAACACCATGAAGATCGGTCCTTTTTTTCGACTCACCATAGACCTTAAAATGAAAGACTTTTATTATAGAAAATAAGCATAATCCAATGAAAATGGAGATAATTAAAGAAATCAAATAATTTGGTATTAAGAATGGTGTTGGAATCCCAACTGAAGGATTGACAAAAAAATAGAAATCAATATTACTTGTAAAATAAGCTAAAGCCCACCCGGTAAATCCAATTGGACCAACAATATTCCCATGATCGTAGATAAAATCTTTGTTATATCTAGCTATCAAAAATTTGATTGTAAATAAAATAAATGCTATAATTCCTCCTAAGAATGTGTGCCAAAATATAGTTGTAATAAAAAATTCACTAAATCTACTTGGATTTAATCTTGGTATTACAGCAAAATAAATACAAAGTCCTGATAAAAAATAAAAAATAAATGCAGCCGTCCATCCAAATCTTTTATGTGCTTTTATTTCTAACAAAGATAGTTCTTTTAGATTTCTTATATGGGTTATCCCTATAAAAAAATTAGTTAATCCTAATCCAAATCCCACCGTTGATAAGTACATCATCAAATGGTTTAGAAATAGCATCTGATTAAAGGTCATTTGTAAAATCATCCCAACACCCCCTATCTTATATTTTTTTCAAAATTTATTGTTATTTTTATATTCACATTTTTTATTAGATCTTCAATATTTTTCTAGAATTATAATTTTTGTGAAAATGTAATTAAAATTAATTAAATTTTCGACAAATTAGAAATTTACTAGAACATTAAAATATAATGATTTAAGTTATGAGCAGAAAGAACAATCCAATTATAATTGGGGCTGCACAGTTTACTCAACGTAAAGGTACTCCTCACCCTCTCGACTCGCTTGGCTTAATGGTAAAAACAGGAAAAGAGGCAATTCAAGATACACTAGCAAAGAATATAGTTAACTTCATAGATGCTATTTATATGGTTAATATTTGGTCATGGTCTTATGAAGACGCTCCAGGTGAACTTGCTAATGAGCTCAATATTACACCCAAAGAAAAAATCTATTTACCAGATGGTGGACAGGGCCCACAGATGCTAGTTAACCGTGCAGCAAAAGCCATTTCTTCTGGAGAGTTACAATGTATTCTTATTACAGGAGGAGAAGCTGCTTATTCAATCAATAAAACATATAAAGGGAAACGACCTCAACACTGGCCGAAAAGAAAAACTCCAAAATATGTAAGTGGAGATCAATGGATAGTACATGAAATTGATATGAAATATGGACTTCTGTTTCCATCTCTTAATTATGCGATTTTTGAGACAGCACTTAGAGCCTCATCCGGACGTAATCTTGAAGAACATCAACACTATATTGGAGAACTTTTTGCACGTTTCTCTAAGGTAGCTTCAGAAAATCCTTTTAGCTGGACTCAAAAAAGCTATAGTCCCGAGGGAATTATAACACCATCTTCTGAAAATCGTCGTATAGTATACCCTTATACTAAACGTATGTGTGCAAATAATTTTGTGGATCAAGCAGGTACGATTATTATTACAAGTGAAGATATTGCTGAATCTCTTAATATTGATAAAAAAAATTGGGTATATATAATGGGTGGGGCAGATTTAGAAAATATACATGAATTTTATCGGCGTCCAAAGTTTGACGATTCTCCCGCAACAAGAGAAGGCTCTCGTCTAGCGTTAGAACAGGCAGGTCTAACTATTAATGAAATTGATAAATTTGATTTATATAGCTGTTTTCCTTCAATCGTAGAGATTTTCATGAAAGAACTTGGGATTAACGATGATGATCCTCGTGATTTGACACTTACAGGAGGTCTTCCATTTTTTGGCTCACCTCTAAATAATTATTCTTTACACGCGATTATTAACACAGTTGATGTAATTCGTTCAAATCCCTCTCTAAAAATAATGGTGATAGCTAATGGGGGATATAACACGAAACAATCAATAGGAATCTATAGTACGAATCCTCCTATGATACCATGGGATATTCAGAATGAGGCAAAAATTCAAGAATCAATATTAAAAGAGGCATTACCTGACTTAGTTGACCAATCAAACGGTATATTTACTGTTGAGGGATATTCCGTTATTTATAGTCGATCAGGGGAGCCTGAAAGAGGAATTTTCATTGGTACTCTTGAAAGTGGTAAACGTACTCTTGCTATTGTAAAAAAGGGTTCAAAATTGCTCCTAACCTTAGAGAATCAAGAATTAGTGGGGAGATCTTTTACGATCCAATATGATTCAACCACTGATCGTAATATAGTTATATCTATGGATTAACTCCTTGAAACTTATTTAGAAAATTATAATCCTTATTCATTGAAAAATATCGTAAAAAATAAACCTTAAATATAAATTCTTTCATAAGGTTTTTGTAAGAAAATAGTGCTAATATCATTAAGGTAACTGTCAGTTTTTAACAATAATATCAGCTACAATTCGAGAAGCGAAAACATAGGAAGAGGTGATATTTTTATTTCTCAGGATGAGGTAAAAGACCTTAAAGAAAATGGAGAAGATAAGATTGTAAGAAGTTTACAGAATAAAATAAATAATTTGAATGCAGAAATTTATGACCTTAAAGCAACAATCACAAAACAAGATGAAATAATTAAAAAGTATGAGCAAAAGTTTTTGAATCTAAATTCCAAAATGGAACAAGGGGATAGTAAGATTTCAGAACTCGAAAGCCGTATAAGCGAACTAACTTCTTCAAAAGCTAATTTAAATAATGAATTAAGCAATTTTGGATCACAAATTGAAGATTTTAAAGGGAAAGTTGATGAACTGTATGGTATATTATCTGAAAAAGATTTTAAAATTGAAGAGCTTAATAAAATTCTCATAGAAAAAGATAGATTTATTGAAGAACAGAAAATTACCATCGAGAAAATCGAATCTAAGCTAATTGAATTACAACCCAAAGAACCAAAATATAAAAGCGAAGAACGACTAATTTGCCCAAACTGTGGTTCCGTGGGAAAAGATATTAAAGTTGAGGAAGATAAAACTAAGGTCTTAGGATATATTGGTCACTCTCCTATGTATGGAAAGATAAATGTGTGCAAAAAATGCGGATCTAAATTTTAATTTATGCTATTTCAATTCCTTTTTTTAATGTGCACTACGAATAAGTCTTGATTTACTCTATATCCGCAATTTGTACAAATTCTTATCCGGTACAAAACTCATCATTGTGAGATCTTCTCTCATTTGCCAGCCTAGATTTTTATAGAAGCTTACTACATTTATATTCGACTTCTCTATGAATAAATGGATCTTATGTACTCCCATACTGCGGAATTTTTTAATTAATTCATTCAACATCATTTTACCATAACCTTTTTTTTGGAATTTTGGATCGACCGCAAGATGATGAACATATCCCCTTCTCCCATCAAAACCTCCCATAACAACAGCTATGATTTTATCTTTAAGTTTTCCAATTAGTAATAAATCTGGATTCCGTTTTAACATTTTTTCAATTTCCCTTTTAGTATCCGAAGAGCCAACACTAATCCCTGAATTTCTCCATAGTTGAACAACTTCATTATACACTTCCATCGAAAATTTTTTTATCTTCATTTTTTCAAAATATCTATGCAGTTTTAATATATTAGCGTTCATCTTATAATTTTGTATATTTTGTGATTACTGAGCACTTTTATTAAAAAGCTAATATATATGTATTTATAAAGTCTTACATTAAAGTAAATTATGGCCAAAGGACGAATAATTTCTGTTAGGAAATTAAATAAGAAAGATAAGATTGTTTTACAACATTGCGAGCAAATTTCCAAAATAATAATGAATGAGTTACCAAAAAAACATCAAACTGATTTTTGGAATAACTATGGAAAAGTTCACTTTTCTAGGGACGCGGGTTCTGGTAGATCAGGAGGTAAACTTCAACGAGATGCTTTATGCACACCTGGAAAGGGTACAAAAGACCCTCTTTCAAACAGAAATTTAAGATGGCACCCATTAGTTGTCGCAAACACAATACCAGAAGGATTCAATCAATGTAAACTGAGAATTGATAATGAAGAGAAAACTGTTTACATTATCATTGATGGAAAAGAATGGCTACCGGAGGATATTTATACACTTTCAGAACCATATTGTCTAACTCCTCAAGAATGGAGACCTTATAGTGATATCTTAAATGAATGGGAAATGAAGGATTGGAATCAAAATAATATGGTGATACTTGCCTCAGATTATTCGCCTTGGTATGATGCATTAGAAGCATTTGCTATTTTAGGTATCATTATTGGGGTTTCATTTTATAATGGAAATTTAAAAAATCTTTATCAAAAAGTGACTGGATACCTTCAAGAAATAAAGTTGGATGATATAACTTTACCTTCAGCAAAATTTCCATTATGTAATGAGAAATTATTAATGTGTCCTATCTGTCTAGCACCAATAAATGGAACGATAGCATCTTTACCTAAAACTGATAAAGAAAACTCATGGGCAGCTCCATGGAAAACTGAGAAGAGAGCTATAAATGATTCTGAAGTATGGACTTTTCATATGGATCCATTGATTGAATCGGAAGTAAAACATAATGCCCAAAATGTACGATTTGGACATCGCTGGTGCGCAATTAGTAAATCAGACCATTCTATTAGCTACTATTTAGACTTTATGAAGAAAGTTTTGGAAAACCATAGAAAATTATAAATAAATTATTATTTAAAGAAATTATCTAAATTGTGTAATTTTTTTCTAATTTCTGTTTTATTATTAATTATCTCCTTAATATAATCTGAAATCTCCTTCCTTTTCGTAAATTTTTTAGGCATAGGTAGGATTATATCCATTATTCTATTTCCAATAGTAGCGATTGTTCCTTGAATGAACGTAATTGCTTGCATTTGTTTTTGAACAATATCAAGGTTAAGTAGATATAATAATAGATATGAATTAATTGCTTTGTCATTCGCTAATATTTTAATTTGAAAGATATGACTCTGAATTATTATTTTTGTATCTAATTCTGTTATATAAGCAGTTTTCCCAATGTGGTTTGATCCTCCATCTTTCACAAGTAGAATATCCCCAACTTCTATGTTTTGCTTTTTCTTATATTTCATATATACTTCCATAGAAGTCTTTTTATTGGAATCAAGATTAACTTCCCAATTATGTATCTCACTTGTCCTTATAAACGGTATTTCACCTAAACCATAAACTTTTGAACCTATCTCATCTCCTCTTGGAATATAACCATTATTGTTTGTAAAAATTGTTCTTTTCTTGACTAAGTCTCCGATAGTAATTAGTTTATATCTCTTATCCATTCCTATTTTCTTTAGAGTTTTTTCTACACCAAGATAATAATTGGGAATGTAAATATCACTTTTGATCTGATTTAGATTTAATTTAAATACATTTTGTTCTTTTAAATGATCAAAAATTTCAGAAGTTTTCATTCTGTTGGTTAATTCTTTTAATTCATTATTTACAATAGGTTCATTTGTATTAGGATCAATAATAATACTCCCATCTTTGTTTAATTTGTATAATATCTTTCCATCTTTATCATGACCAATATAATTAACAATTGCGAAATCAAGATAATAATCTTCAGGTACTTTTGAAGATTTTTCAAAAAACAAAATGCTTGTCTTATTACTAGTATAAGGTTGGAAAGTATTCTGATCTAATGAAGCAATTCCTAATATTTTTCCTTTACTTTTTAGATAATGCCAAATATATCTATCTGAAGGATTCCCAAAAATACCTTCTGGTAAAACTATTCCTAGTTTACCACCTTCAGTTAACAATTGAACACATCTTTCAATAAATAAAATTTGAGGAGGTTGTTTTTGTAGAAGTCTGTTTTGTCTTTCCCAAATTTCCTTGCTAGAAAATTTCCATTGATAGCCCAATTCATAATTCTCTAGTATTTTTTTATCATCTATGGGTATTTTCGCTCCAAATGGAGGATTAGTAAATACATAGTCAAATTTATCATCTCTTATTTTCTTTTTAACTTCAATTTGATAGCTATTTGGATCTAATGAGTCTTCACAAAAAATATTGCATTTACCTTTGGTTAAGATCTCAATATAAATTTTGCTGATTTTCGAGAGTGTGAAGTCCTTATCTATACCATATAAATCAGAAATTATAGAAACTTTCTTATCATTCTTCTCTTCATCAGATAGAGAAGGATTTTTTGATATCTTATTCCAAATATGATCAATCACTTCCAATAAAAAGCCACCATGTCCACAAGCGGGATCAATTATTTTATCACCGATATCTGGATTAAGATATTTTACCATGAATTCAACCACACTAATTGGAGTAAAAAATTGACCACCATCCTCTTTCAATTTCTTACTCACAAATACTTCAAAAGCATCGTTTATGATATCCTTTGAAGATTTTAAAAGTGAGATTTTTTCGAGCTTTTTAACTATTAAATAAACTAATTCTTTGTTAAGTTCAATAATTTCATTTTGATCAATATATTCAGGAAAATTATATCGAATATACCTTTTAAAATATAATTGTATTCTATTTAATACCTCTTCTGGATTTTCACCTTTTAGCTGAAAACTAAGTTCATGATCTTCTGGTGTAGTTACTTCATCATGAAGTTTGCAGAATAATAAAAAAATAATTTGTTTTGAACGAGCTCTTGTTCCTGTGTCTGTATGCTTCAGTTTTCCGTATAAATGTTGATTAATCTCTTTAAATGTTTTTTTTAAATTAGAGACTTTAATAAGCTTTTCTTGAGTTAAAATATCCTTCTTCTTTATTGATTGATAATCATCAAAAGTAATTTGAATATTTATTCACCAATATTTAATTTATGATTGAAAATTTGACGTTTATTAGTTTAAATTTTGCTTTTTTATTATATAAATTATACTCTCAATTAAGATTTTATAAAAAAAAAAGAGAAAGATGGTTTAATGAAATATTTAAAAGAATCCATAAATATTGCTTGAATTTAAGAAATGTCTAATAATTAAATATACATTAGAAACATTTTATCCAAAAATTGAAGAAAATTTTCCACTATGGGCAATTTTTGATTATTTTAATCAATGCTTGTTGAATTTCAAAATATTTAAGTGTGAGGTAATATTCCTTTGAAAGCATTAATTAAAAATTAATGAAAGTTTGCTTAGAATAGAGAGAATACTAAAAAAATAGATCATATATCAATTTCGTTACGTAATGTTGGAAATTCCCAAATTTTAAAATCTAGCTATGGTTAATAAAACTTAATTATCTATTGATAATTTTCCAAAAGTAAATTTAAAGTAAGGTGAACATAAGAACCAAAACTGTAAGTTAGTAGTTCTTAATGCAATCATTGAAAAGGTGAAATAATTTGGCTAAAAAAGATGATTCAAAAGTTTTTATTGGTAGAAAGAAGTCAATAAACTATGTTATGGCAGCTATGGTCGTTTTAAATGAAAAACCCGTTAGATTACTCGCTCGAGGGCGCTCCATATCTCGAGCTGTAGATGTTGCTGAAATTCTAATTAATAAGTTTATAAAAGGTTCTAGCTATGGTGAAATTCTCATTGGAACGGAGACAATAAAGAATGATGATGGTACAAATAATAATGTCTCATCTATAGAAATTGAAATCCTTCCACCAAAGAAATAAGCTTTAATAAATATCTAAAAATATTCAGGAGAAAATCAGGCGACTTTCTCGATTCTTTTTTTTATTTTATTTTTTCATCAATAATAGTGAGTTTTACTTAAGTTCTATTTATCCTTCTATGATATAAAGTGATATTCATCAACATCCATTACGGGTCGATAGCCTATTTTCTGATATATGCTATTAGAAGTTGGATTACTCAAATCTGTAAACAAAAAACAATAATTATTTCCCTCTTCTAATAAGAGTTTACTTAATTTTGCTACACATTCAGTTGCATATCCCTTCCTCCTTAATTTGGGAGGAGTGTATACTAAGTTAACAGTAATGCCATTAGGGGTTTTCCCTGCCTTCCTTGCCATAGAAACTGGCTTATCATTATCAATCAACAGAAAAATTCTACCTTCCTTTATATCTTCCTTACGATTTTCAAGTGATCGCTCATTAATTTCTGAATCTCTTTCAGGGAGTGCCTCCAGCATAAATTCCTTCCCCCATCGAAGAATTATATCTTCATATAGATCCGTTGCCTTGATAAATTGGTGTTTCCCTAAAGTTTCTTCTGCTAAGTGTGTAAGTTTGTATAATCTTTCATTCATTGCTAATTTGAATTTTACAGCTTTAGTTTCACACCATAATTTGGCGAA
>JBHLRJ010000033.1:0-32205 GCA_048882645.1 Candidatus Thorarchaeota archaeon | reverse complement strand
TTATATTGATTAAAGAATGTTTGTAATCCCAGAATAAAATTTGAATCACCAATTACTCTTCGAATTTTTTCGAATATTAGAGGAGATTTACGATATGAGATAAATACATGGTCTAGATGATTCTCAATCAAGTCATAAGCAGATTGATTCAGTTTTGAGGGCAATCCGTTTGTTTCATAATAGATCCTTACTGTATCCAAATATCTATCCCATTGAAAATATTCCCAATTAGAATGAATTATTTCAGCATAATAATCAGTAGTCCAACAAGTTAATCCTTCGTCGAGGAATCCCCAATCTACCTCATCAAATCCAACTAAGTTATACCACCATTGATGGCCCACTTCATGTACAATAACTTTTTCTAATATCTGCTTCAGAACATTTGTAGGATACGCATAATGATCAATGATTTCAGAAGCGTACATCTGTATTGGATATTCCATTCCTAGGTAAGTAGAAGCATATTCTTGGACAAGATTAAGATTTGAATACGGATACTCACCAAAAGTATCGTTGTAAAGAGAAAGTGAAAGTCTTGCATAGACAAGAGCGTCTATTTGCCATATATAACTCGATTTTGGTAAATAATAAGTTGAGATATTTACACCCTTGAAAAGCATGGTTTCTACTAGGTAATACCTTGAAGCTGCAAATGTTACTTCTCGAACAGGTAATTCAGGATCAAATAAATAGGTTGTAGTTGATGTTCCCGTACTTTTTTCAATTAATTTTCCGGATCCAGCAACTATCATTCCATTCGGTGCTTCAATGGCGAGATTGTAGTACGCCATATCATAATAGAATGGATCACATGCATTTAGATAAGGATCTATATTCCAACCATCAAATTTATCATAAACACATGGCATAGGATAAAAACTAGTAAATTTGAAGATTTTTGAACTGTCATAATCATTTCCATGTGAATTAGCCCTGTCATATCCCCCATCAGGAATAGTTGAATTAAATTGGATCTCGAAATATGTTCGTTGATAAGGTTCTAAAATCGTTTCTAAATCAACCCATAAGAGTTGGGCAGTTGTATTTACGTCATAACTTAAGATGGTTTTTGGTACACCAATTGTAGTAACATTCAAAATTTCTATATTACCTTGTCGAGTGTCATACAACATTCCAGATAAAAACAGATGAAAAGGGATTCTTGTAAAATTAACAAAATCATTATTATAAAAGTCAACGGTCAGATTTCCCATTACACTGGAAGTTGATTCATCAAAGATAACTGAAAGATTATAGTTAGAAAATTCTATAGCATTGGAAACCATGGGAGGAGAAATTACTTGATTTGGTTTGTAGTTATCATTTGTAATGAAAAAATCTTTATTAGAAGTCATAGAAGAACGATTAGCTTCGCTTTGAAATACTAAACTTGCAGATGCACAAAAAATAATGAATAAAATCGAGATTTGACATTTTGATTTCATTTTGAGCACGTTTTTTAAAAAATTGTCAAATGCTTTAATTTTTGGAATGATCATTTATATAATTTAACTCAGTTCCTTTGTTTATGTTTGAGTATTCCAGCAGATTTAATTAATGATTTTTTAGTGATAATCCTTATGAAAAGGTATTCTAACTCTCTACAGTTAATGTACATAAAATTATTATTTGGATGAAAATTATTAAAAAGTATATTAGACATTTAAACACCCCAGAGCTAAAATTAAGAATTTCGCTGAAAACTTTGGAGAGGAATTAGAAAAATGAACGGTAATGACGAAGATGTGGATAATCATGAAATAGAGAAAATCCGCATGAGGAAAATGAAGGCAATAATCGAGACCAAAAAAAGACAAGAAGCTGCGAAGGAGAGGGTTGTTTCAATTTCAGAAAAACTAGAATTCGTATTGAAGGTAGTATTAGCAACAGATGCATACACATATTTAAATAGTTTAAAGAATAAGGAACCTAATGTCTATCGAGCAATTTATAATGAACTAATAAGTCCTGACGTAGTACAGAATATAGATTATTTATTAGCATTAATCCAACAAAGAGGAGGGGTCCCAAAAAAAATCCCTCTTGATGTTATCATTTACCTAGAAAGAAAAGCAAAAGGAATAAGAAGTAAAATTCAAGTTAAACGTGGAGATGATATTATGGATTTAGGCTCATTCTTAACAAAGGATTAATAAAAATTTGTTTACTTTGAAAAAAAGCAGTAATTTTATTGTTCTCTTCCTGATATTATTGCAACTACTTCACATTCGTTATTAGGGAGAGAATTCGCTGAAATGTCAAAAAATTGAAACGCAAAAGGTCTACCAAATATTTGCTCAACCATAAAACCAAAGGAGCTTATCGCAAAAATAAAAATTCTTTTCAGAATTGCCTCCGTAGTAGTCTGAATATCTAACTCTCTCATTACTTCATTAACGACTTCAATTTCGTTAGAATTATAATGATATGTGAAAATGAGTTTAAAATCAACGGGAGTTGGGGCTTCAGGTTCTGAAAATGCAAGACCTCGTTTTCGAAAGTGGAAAAATGTATTCAAATAGAAAGAAAAAATTTCTTCATGATGATCAATTAATAAATGAGAAATACGAGACCGATCGCTATATTTTGGCCAATAATCTTTCATCAATTTTAATAATCTTGGGTAGTTCTTGTATTTGTTTTCACTTTCCTTCTTTAAATAATTAAGTAATTGATTCTTCAACGGCTTAAACTCTGATGCTTGACCTACTCGAGTAATAAATTTTCGAAAAACTACACTCATTTTAAAAAGCTTAAAACTAATTCTGAATGAACTAGGTATTTTATATTTATTTTAGTTTATGATATTTTGATAATATAATTTCTTGTATATATTACTATTTTTTTCTAAAGCTTCTCTAATTTAATATTGGATTTAAAAGATCATTTATAATCTATATTTAAAAAAAATTTATAGTACTTTTAACTCTAATAACTATAATGGTTGAAAAAGTCGGACTTATTTATACTGAAGAATATCAAAGATATAATTTTGGAAAAGATCACCCGTTGAGACCATTAAGGCTTAAATTAACATACAGTCTTATGGAAAAATTAGGACTTCTCGACAATCCAAGATTAGAGATTTTAGAACCCAGAATGGCAACTAATGAGGAATTAGTTAAAGTACATTCTCAGCATTACATTGATATTGTAAAAGCCTTAAGCAATAATCCGACTGAAAAATCAATACCAGCTTATAGTTATGGCTTAGGGCCAGGGGATAATCCTATCTTTAAAGGAATGTATGAAGCTTCAGCATTGGTAGCGGGAGGAAGCATTGTAGCTGCTGATAAAGTATGGAATGAGGATGATTTTAAAGTGGTCTTCAACCCTGCTGGAGGTCTTCATCATGCTCAAAAAGATAAGGCTTCAGGTTTTTGCATTTTTAATGATATAGCGGTTGCGATACATCATCTTAAAAAGTTGGATAGAACCATAAGAGTTGCTTACCTGGATATAGATTGTCATCATGGAGATGGTGTCCAATGGCTGTTTTATGATGATCCTAACGTATTAACAATCTCCTATCATCAAGATGGAAGATTTCTATTTCCAGGAACAGGATTCATTAATGAAACAGGAAAGGGTAAGGGTAAAGGGTATTCAATTAATTTTCCCTTAATACCTGGGACGAATAATAAAACCTTTATCAAGTTATTCCGAGGAACAGCACCTAAGATATTGGAAGCATATAAACCAGACGTTTTGATTACCCAATTAGGAGTAGACACTTATTTTGATGACCCATTAACAAATATGGGTTTTTCACTGTCAGTCTATAGAGATATTGCCCAAACATTGAAAACTAGTGCCCGAGAATATTGTAATAATAAATGGTTCGCCGTTGGAGGTGGTGGTTATTTAATGAGTGTTGTTCCAAGAGCATGGAGTATATTTTTAGCTAAAATGATTGATGTGGAATTAAATAACAAACTTCCAGATAGTTGGATAAATGAATTTAAAGGTGAAGCCCCATATGAGGAAACTCCTTACTTATTATGGGATAGAGGCGAAAAAATTGAAGTTCAATTGCTTAAAAATCCAGAAATCGCTAAAAAAATTATTGATTATACAAATTCATTAATAGAACTCTCTAATGAGCAATATATTCCTAATTTAATTAATTCTTAAACAAAAAAGTCCAAAAATATCAACATATTTTTAATTGAGACGAATAAATTGAAATTTTTTTCTTATAGGAAAACGCTACAAAACTAGTCTTTATCTAATTATCACTCTAATTATAAGTAAGAAAGAGTAAAAGAATCGGAAACCATGAAACTTAAAAATTTAAAAAGAGGAGACGTATTTATCTAATAACAGGGTTAAGGGTTTGCCCCGAAAAGAGGAATACTCTTCCCGATGAGGTATTTAGCCGATTGCTCGACTTTAGGTATAAGAATATATTTTTATTCATGGTAATCCGATCTTTTATTTGACAATATATGTTGAATTACTTTCATATTTAAAACTTCCTTTTCTCCCGTGAAAAAGTTGACAAACTTTTTTGTTGATATTAAAAGCATATTACCCAAAATCTATGATATTTAGAGCCCGTGGAGATAATGAGTACTCCTATTACACATAGATATTATATATGGAGAATTTTCGCTTATATCAACCTTTTTTCTTATTAATAAGTATTTCATATAATATTTAAAAAGATATCGACATAATTTTTAGCTTGTAGAATGCCCTTATAATAAGATTACATATTCACAAATTATGGATTTCCCAATCTATAACTTATTATTTCCTATAAGGAGATAATTTCATTTCTTATGGAATAATATTCTAAGAAAACAATTCTAGATATTGCCCTGCGATTCCAAAAAGATCTTCATCCTTTAAAATCTCAAGATCACCATTTAAGTATAAAACAGCATTTCCATTAGGATCTACAAACTTCCCTTCTTCTGTGACATATTCGAAAATAACTAATTCTTGATAATATGAGTAAATTTTACCGTCTTTAATAGATCCTTGAGTTTCTCCAACATTCCAAGTTATATCTCCATCTTCTCGAAGAATTAAGAGAGTGTAGCCTGAATTGTCCTTAAACTCGTTATTTTCTAAGTAGCTAATCAAGTTCTTTTTTTTATCTAAATACCTTTTCCCGTCTACATAACCTACTAATTTTTTTTTTTTATTCAAAACTTCAATCATAAATTTCACCCAAATATGTATATATAATTATAAATTTGTACTAAGAATTAAGTAGGATAGAAAATTTAAGTTTTACTCAAATACAATCAATTGGAAAATTGAATAAACTCTAGTTAAAATCATGATGAGAGAGCGATTTAGATTTTATTACTCTCCGAGAAATGGATGTTTTTTTTAGGTCTATAAAAGGATAATATGTGTATAAAAATATTTATTAAACTGTACTCCATTAATTATTAAGGATTATAACAATTTACGATTGAAGTTGAAATTGGGTATGGTGGAAGAACTAAAGAAGATAAAATTAAGTACAGGTATGGAGCTAGAATTTGATAAAAAAGCTCCCGCAACTCTTTATGAAATTATAATAAGTGAAATATTGATTCCAAAGTATAAGGAAAATGCGGATTGGAATTTATCTTTAAATATTATCATAGAGGAAATGAATAAACTCATAATAAAATATGGTCTTAACCCTAAGTTGAAGTTAGGATTACTTAATCAAGTAGAAGAACATTTAGATAAAGACATTCAAGAATTGACAGGAGTAGACAAAATTGAAATTTTATTTTTGAATATGGATGACTATGTAGAAGATATTAGAAAATTAATACTTGCAGGCAAAGATAAAGAAGAACTTCGTACAGATATGGCACAAATGATAATTCCTTTGACACTTTTTGAGTTGTCAGAGCTTTTTATCTATTTAGGAAAGCGAACATTTTTAAAATAGATACGGTATAATTCTCCTTTTATTTTTATCTTATAGCTTCAATCTAATTTTGCCACATTAGCTGTTTTATAAAGATAGTCAAAGTAATATAAGGATGCTGGTCCAAAAGCAACATGATCGGTGGCGACACCGAAATACGACATCTTCTTAGGAAAAAAACTTTCAGAGAGCATGATAAATGCATCCTCTCCTTCATCAATTATAACAGCACTCCCAAAAATTTGATCCCTATAACGAATATCGCTAAGAGGGTTGTACTTTTTAAGAATTGATTTAAAATCTTTGTTGTTTAGAGCTTCAGCTTCTACAAGAAGTCTGATATCGGTAACACCTCGAGCTCTTGCTTTCTTTATATCATCAAAAAATATCTCTGAAAATTCTAATTTTGTAGAGACAAAATAAATTGAGGTTTTAGCTAAATTTATAAGTGATAAACATCGATTGATACATACATCCCTACCTCTATGGACATATAGAGCAATTTTTATTGGAGTATCATGAGATTGATAAATTGGTGTGAGTGATTGAATAATTTTATTCGAATTTTCATTAAATCGATCACTATACTGTTTTTTGGCTATAACTAATGCTTCATCAGGGGATTTGGCGAAATATCTGCTTGGACGACTATCTTCTTCTTTGATTATCCACATCTTTTCCTTTTCTAGTTGAGTTAAGATGTTGTAAATTCTTGAATATGGTACCCCAGAAGCCTCAGACAGTTCCCTCGCGTCCATTGGACCTTTACTTATAAGTGTTAAATAAATAGAGATCTCATAATCGGTTAATCCGATTGATCTTAAAGATTCTTTTATGTTATCTGGAATTTCATTAGACATAATTTTCCATCTTCAATTTTCTATTTAAAGTCCTATTGAAATATTAATACATAGCTAATTAATAATAATATTATTAGTATCTCTTTTAAAAGTAATTAGTAGTTAAATAAAAAGAACAGAAGATAACGTACATAAAGTTAAAATTAGGGAAATCACTATTCTGAAACAGAGTATTATGAAATTATAGTTGTTTACTTTCCCTAATAATTGTAGATTATAATCGATGATGCGAGTGTGATACTTCCTGAGATTATATAGAGAAGTTTCCTTACCACGTCCATATTTATCACTTCAAAAAGGAACCCTGAAATCAATATCCATAAAATGATGCTAACAGGAAAAGCAAGTTTATTGTAATCAATTCTAAGATCAGTTTCCCTCATCTCTGAAAGCATTCTAAACAAAGTCGGTGTAAGATATGCAATCGCTAATGTTGTTATTATGAAAGCAAAAATAAGCCATTCTACGATCCATGTTGTGCTAATCAGGTAGCTACAAAAAGTAACCAAAATCAGAAGAAATGTAATTAGTGGTTTGTTCATAACCCTCTCTACGTACCTCGCAGAAATAACTAGAATCACGCTAAATACAATAAAGAGTAGTACAAAAATATTTGTTAGAGAACTATTACTTGTAAATGCGGGCCAGAAGGTATCAAGGGTTGATTTATGAGAGACTAAGAGAAAGTTATAGATTATAATCGAATAAACACTGGCTAGTAATACAGACGGTATTGTGAACTTTTTAAATGTTAGTTTTACCATGTTGATCATTTAAATATAAAATCAATAAAAAAGTTTTTTTTTTGTTAAAATGGAAGTGATGATATTTTCACATTATTAAATGAGTATCTTATGAATCAATTATAAATCAAAATATTTTTTAACAAATTTTGTTCTGAAGGGTTCAGGATTTTCATCTTTTAAAAGCACGAAAGATTCACATTTTTTATAAAGAATTAGCATATCATTATATAATTCTCTTAATTTCTTATTTGGTTTTATCATAACTGCTTCATGAATTTTGACAAAATCTTTTATAATTTCCGTCCAATTTTTCATTATATTTATAGAATTGTAATACGATTTAGCAGCCCTTAAAGCTGCTCCTAAGGCAGCAGAATCTGTAAAATCAAACTTTCTTATTTGGATATTAAAAATGTTCGCCGCAATTTTTAATATTGCTTTATTTACTGAAGCCCCTCCTGTGACAAAAATCTCTTTTGGTCTCTCTCCAATCCATTCTGAATGAAGTCTCATTGATAAAAATTGGGCTTCTATAATAGCTCTAACATTTCCTTCTAAGTCATCCTCTCTTAAACCAAAACGATAAACTCTTGGTTTTAGTATTAATGGGACGATTTCAGGAAAAAAATAAGGTAACATTATTTTCCCATAATTCCCTGGAGGTGTTCGATTTAAGACTGTAGAAAAATCACTCCATTTTAGATTAAATTGGTCTTTTATCTTTTCTCGAGCTAATGAACCATTTTTATAGCAAATTAGACTCATATAATCCCCTGTGGGAGCACCAAAAACATGACCCTCTCCATTTAGATCAATGTACAAATCATGCAAATACCCGAAATATGTATCACTGGTTCCTAAACTAATTGCCGCTTTTCCTTTTTCTATTAAACCCACTCCAATTAAACTGTTGGGATTATCACCTGACCACGCAACAGACACACATTCAGTATTAAAATTATAGTTTTTTACAAAATAATCAGAAAGGTTTCCGATGATATCAAAGGAGTTAGCAAGAAGGGGTAATTTCTGCTGTAGATTAGGAGCTGTTGCTTCTAAAGCTTTTTCATCCCATTCTTTAGTCCTTATATTCATCAAATTCATTCCAGCTCCATCCCCATGATCGATTGGAGCATTTTTACCAATAAGAACAGATGCTAAAAAAGAACTTACAAGGTGAATAATTGATGTGTTATGATATCCATTTTCACTTTCTTGGTAAAATTTACGTATTTGAGGTCCGGAAAACCTTTCAAAAGTGTTAGATCCAGTTATTCTAATTGTATTTTCCATTCCTCCAAGAGCTTCTCGGATCTCTTTACATTGTTGTGAAGTACTGGAATCCATCCAAATGGGACTTGTTTTTCTTGAGAATGCATCTCCTATTTGTTCAATTAAAGGTTTATCTGTGTTCAAATCCATGATTTTTTCTTCGAAATGTTCATTCAAATAAACAGTTCCGTGTTGTTGACTTGAGCCAGAGACTGCTTTTATGTCCTTAAGGGGAAGACCTCCATCTTTCATTTTTGTAAAGAGAAGCTCTAATGCTTCTACCCACATTAAAGGGTAAGAGTGAACTAATACTCCTTCTTCGCTTGGGATGACTCCATTTATGGTTTTGTAATGTGGTAAATCGTCATCGAAATTTACTTGATCTCTATCAATAATTTTTTTAGAGGAATAATCAATTAAAACATACGATAGAGACTGTGTAGAACAATCTAATCCAAGAAAAAGATCATTCATAAAATAAAAATATCCTTTCGAAGTTATGAATATTATTGAAATTAGAGGAAAATATACATACTTTCTGAATTATTAGGTGAATTTAGGTTTTAATTAATAGTATGATATTTTTTTATTGATTATATAACCATTTTAGGGATTTTCTGACATATAATTTACTCAAACAAATAAAAATTAGGTTTTTTTATAATTTAATTACAGAATTTATATATGGTATTCATCACATTTAATAATTAAGTTAAATTATTTTTACAAAAATAATCAAAATAATATAAATATTAATGAGTGAGATCGATGGATATTGTAGATCTAAAAATTTTAGAATTATTAAAGGAAAATAGTAGAATGTCATTTAATGACATATCTGAAAGTGTAGGTAAAACAGAGGCAACCGTCCGCCGACGAGTGAAGAAATTAGCAGAACAAGGTGTAATTAAAAAATTTACTATTGAATACAATATTGATAATAAGCCTCGTACTAGAGCGACTGTAAAAGTTGAACCTGATTTTAAAGAGATTAAGAGAATACTAAAAGAACTGTTAGAAATAGAAGAAATCACAAATATTTGGAGACTTTCAGGAGATTGTGGATTGTTTATGAAAGTTGAAATTCCAAGTATTGAACAATTCAATCCTCTAATTGAAGAAAAGATCTCCCAGATTAAGGGAGTAAAAATCGTGGAAACTTGTTTTATTACTGATGTAATTAAATAAAGAACTTACGAATATTTTTTTGATTTTCAAATTATCTTTACTTTATTATTAGTTTACTTATTCTCTCTAAATAAGTGGATTTTTTTGTAAATGAAATTTATAAAAAACTTCCATAATTCTAATAATTATTATCAAGTAATTGTAGGAATAAGACATGTCATACAAATTCTCAAAGGAAGAACTTCGTGAACTCCTTATTGATTATAATAAAATCTCGTTAGAAAGTTATGAGTTGCCTGAAAGTATTGATATTTGGGATGAAACCTTACGGGATGGTGAACAAAGCCCCACAGTATACTTAAATCTTGATGAAAAGATTCATTTAGCTAAACTGATGGATGAAATAGGAGTTAAGTTGATTGCTGTTGGTTTTCCTGCGGTGTCAGAATCGGAGAAAAGAATTGTAAAAACTATTGTCAATGAAAACATTAATAATGCTACAATACTGGGAATTGCACGACCACGAAAGGATGATATCGATGAATGTATAGACGCAGATCTAAGTGAGATTGTTACATTTATGCCGATATCTCCCATTTTTAGGAAAACTCTTAAACAATCGGGAGAAGAGCAATTGGAGATGATAAGAACCGCTATTCATTATGCTATTGATAATGGCCTTAGTGTTAATTGGGTTTCTGAAGATGGTACTAGATGTGATTTTGAACATTTGAAAAATGTTTTTAATACCGCAATCAAGGCAGGAGCTAAACGAATTGTTTTGGGAGATACTGTGGGTGTCTTAACTCCTCACTCTACATCCTATTTAATCAAGCGTATCAAAGAAGAAGTGATTAAACCATTAGATAAAGAAATACCAATTGGAATCCATACTCATAATGATTTTGGTTTAGCGGTGTCAAATACTATAACAGGTGTAATAGAAGGATGTCAATATCCGCACACTTGCATAAATGGCTATGGTGAAAGAGCAGGAAATGCAGCATTAGATGAAGTAGCAGTAATTTTAGAACGTTTAGGAATAAAAACCGGGATAGAACTTACCAAATTGCCCGAATTAAGTCGGATATGTGAAAAATATTTCTGTAAGCCTTTATCACAATATAAACCAATAGTTGGAGATTATGCTTTTTCACATGAAAGTGGACTTCATATTGCAGCTATATTAGCCCATCCATTAACATACGAACCTATTAATCCCCGTATGGTAGGACGGAGGAGAAAGTTTTATTTAGGTAAATTTTCAGGAACAAAATCAATAAACCATGCTTTAAAAAGTAAAATTGAGGTTTTAGATTTGGATATACCGATAGAAATAATTAAAAAAATTACTATGGAAGTAAAAAAAAAACATGAGTCCACTTCAAAAGAGGAATTAAGACATTCTTTTAATATTATTAAGGAGGAATTGAAAAAAATCACAAAAGGAGTAAGTGATAAAGATTTCTTCGAAATAGTTAATAAATATGCTCAACCTTTTATTCCTGAAGGGCACCCAGTGAAACCAAAAAGCTAAAATTTCTTAAACTCTCACTTTTTTAGTAATTTATCGATGACATCCATTCGCTTCTTCGCTTTTTTTATATCGTTCTGAAGTTTTTTAGATCTTTTTGAGTATTCCGCGTCGTCTAGCTTTCCTGAGGAGTGTTTTTTATCAATAGAATTGAGTAAAACTTGGACAGAACTTACTCTAGACTCTAATCCCTCCTTCTCGTTCTTTAATTCCTTTATTGATTTTCCTTTTTTCTTTTTTTGTTTAGGTGGTGATGTTAAGTCTGAATCATCAATATCCTCTATTAACATACTTTTTGGTTTTGGTGGTAATGCTGTCAGTTCAGCGTCATCGTGTTTAGCTTTTTCGCTTGATTCGATTTCTTTAGCTTCTTCGAATACTTGAGGAGGTTCTGAGGGGTATTTTTCGTGAGATTGGGGGGGTTCAAGAGGTTCACTAATTTGATCTTCTTCTTGGATTTCAGGTGTACCAACGTCTACAGGTTCAATGATATCACCTTCTGATTCTGAAGCTGTTTTAATTAAATTATCAATAGTTGCTTTAATAGTTGTAATTTGATTTTGGAATATCTTCAATAACTCGATTAGTTCACTCTTCTTTGAAATCTGCATATTAAAGTCAATATTTATTGATCGTCGTTCATTTGATGCTGAAGTTCCAGAAATTTCAGTTTGTTTTTCTATTTGAGCAGGAGTAACATTTAATGGCGAGACAGGAACCGGTATGTCCAATGTAGATCTTAATTCCATGCGATAATCAGAAACTAACCATTTGAAGAGATTTAATGCTAAAATCGGATGATCATAACATTGAAAGCCTCCTGCAACTTTATCTCGAAACATCTCATAGCTCCCGATACCACACACCCTCCCATTTCCGATTTCAGATACACAAATTAAAGGACATGAAAATGGATCTGAGGTTTCATTCGAGTCGGCTATTGAGAATGCTCCACTCCCAACAATTGAAAGAGAACATCCTGATCTATAGCATATAGTATCAATTCCAAGAGTAATTGGATGAGGGATATTAAACGTGGAAATTTGGGGTATATTTTCCAATCCTAAATTTAATCTTTCATCAAGAACTTGATCATTTTCAAAAATTATACCAAATTGCTCTGAAATTTCTGATAAATTACTCCCACGACCTTTATCGCCACCAGCATGAGATAATAATAATAATCCCCCTCCAGAATTCTTAACCCACTTTACTATTTCTGTGATCTCATTAGCCTCTACTCTTGAAAAATCGGGACAGACAAATACTAATATATCATAGGGGATCAATGCCTCTTCAGTTATGGGGATTTCTAAAAAATTATAGCAAACAAAATCATTTGAATTTAAGTGATCTCGAAGCTCAGTTAAATTCTCATCAATACGCCCTCTAGGTTTATGAGCAACATCAAAAGCAATGTGATATGACATGTATAATCATAGTGCAAGTTTAATTTAAATTTCTTAATATATAAAATTCTTGATACTATTAATTACTATTTTAATCATTCTAAAATTAATATTTATCTATATTAAGTTGAAAAAAACTATCATAGAATTCAATTTAGAAGTTAGCATTTCAAAATTAATATCTACTCTTATCACCAATAATGAGATTATCTTTGCTAATATTTTCTATTTTAGTATCACTACCGATAATTGAATTCTTGGTAATAATATTTTTGAGCTCTGCTTTTTCTTCAATAACACTATTTTCTAAAATACAATTTTCTAAATATGAATGTTGACCTATTGATACAAAGGGGCCAATTACTGAATTAATAATTTTAGTGTCTTTACCGATGAATATTGGATTTTTTAAGAACGATCTGTCAGAGGTGATATTTAATTTTGAGAAATCTTCTTTTTTCACAGATTTTTGGTCTACTAAGAATCTATTTCCAATTAATAATTCAGAAGGTCTCCCAAAATCTAAAATCCCTTGCTTTAATTTAACAGCAGCAATCCTAAAATCCATATTTACCAAATCTTGTAAACTTTCCGTTAAGTATATTTCCTTGGTATTTTCTGTCTTCTTATCAATATATTTTTTGATACAATCGAAAAGTGCATGCATTGCGGAATTTGAAAAAGCATAAATACCCGCAATAGCAAGATTTGAGATGAACTTATCTGGTTTTTCTATAAGTTTTTGAATAATAGAGTTTTTATCAACAGTAACAATCCCATATGAGCTTGTATTTTCTTTTGGAACTTCCATTACTGTGATAATTCCATCCACATCAGATTCAAAAAATCGATACATAAAATATGAGTAATCATCGATGGGAAGCATATCTCCTAAAAAAATAAGAGCCCCTTCTCTCTTATCCTGCTCAGTTGTTTCAAAATTCTTTTTTTCAAACCTAATATTTGACAAGTAAACTGCTTCACCAAGTCCACTGAAGAAGGGGATACCATCTAGATATCCTCGTGGAATTTGTTCAATAAATGTAAGAGTGAATTTATCTTCATAATTCTTTTTAACATAATCTATGATTTGTCGTTTTTTATGACCTACTATAAGAATTAATTCAGTCTGGGGATCAAATGTATTACTAAATTTTTCAAGTATATGATCTAAAACAGTTTTTCCCGCAACTCTCAGAAAAGCTTTTGGCTTGCTAAATGTAAATGGTCTTAACCTTGAACCTATACCTGCTATAGGCCCGATTATCTTCATTGTCGAGTGTTTATTCTTCTAATTTTATTACTTTAAGCTTTAATATACTTAATAATATTTTGACTCGTCAGAATCAAATATTCTCTGTAAATGCCCAAAAAGGATATCCAAACCATCATCTTCTCTAGCGGAGCAAGGGATTAATTCTCCCGTAGAGCCCATTTGAATAAAAACTTCTGAAATTAACATAGATAATTCACGTATTAATCCTTTTTCTCTTTCGTTGGTAGAGTCTTCTAAAGCCTGAAAATTTTGACTCCAATTAAGTATCATTTCGATTTGCTCTTCATCAATGAGATCTACCTTTGATAAAATATTTATTTGTGAAATATTCTTAAATCGGAACTGAACTGATGCTGCTAATAGTAAAGTAGATATAAAGCCATTAGGTCGAAGTACAAAATTAGAATCAAATAAAAAACTAACTGATCTCTGAATATCACCAAATCCTAACGCACTAGCGATTAACGGTCCAGTTTCTCTAAATGCAAACAGTTCGAGTTGACCTGCAGTATCTACGAATAACCAGTCAGGATTATATTCATCAATTTCATCCTTTAAATCATCGAGAAAATTAACCATCAAATCCGATGCTAAAATCATAGCACCATTAGGACCTAAACTATATTCTTCCATAACTTCTTCTAAGACGATATAGTCTCGTATATCAATATCAGGAGTGTAAGAGATTACTTTCGCACCAGGATCTAAATTTAAAGTAATGGCTGAAATCTCTGGATTTCGATTTATCACATATTCCTTTAGCTGCCCTGTTAGTGTACTCTTACCACTTCCAGCTGTACCTATAAAATAATTCAATAATATTTTAGATAACCTCGATGGAATATATTGCCTCTTTTAAATCCAATATTTGAAAATAATTAAAGATTTGTAACCAAATTAATAGAATTAACAGTCAAACATTAAATAAGTCATTCAATTTACCGATAATATTTTTCATTTCGGCTTATTTAGATTCTCTAGTTTGATTTCTTTTTCTTTTTTCTTTTTAAGTCTCTTAATTTGATTTTTAATAGCTTGTTCTTCCTTTTTCATTAGCGTTTCATCATCTAAAATCATATTATTAAGCTCATCCTCTGTTAAAGGCTTTAAAATATCTTTAACATTAAAATTTTCATTTTTTTCAAAATTTTGTTTAAAAATTGCTTTCATTTCCTTAATTACCATCAATTTTCCTGAAGCCATTTGACCTTGAATCAGGGCAGGTTTTGCTGGAACATTGATCCGTTCAATTCCAGGCTCAGAACTAATATTAGGAAGGCGACGGGGTGGACCATATAATATATTTCCTACTGGTATGTTTTGAAGCGTTAGATTTAGATTTTTTAGATGATTTTCAATATTTTTCAATGTTTTGTTACTTTCACTAATCATTGAAATTATTGATTCATCCACAGATATACTGCTAATGCTTTTCTTCTCGTAAATGACAGTACTCTTTCTTTTTTGGTTGTTAGTATTCGTTTTTATTTCCTGATATACTTGTTCTGTAGTAAAACTGTTGTGTTGATTTTTTTTTACTCCTAAATCAATGAATTGGTAACCAGTATAACAATCCTCATTAATCCAGATATCAGCAATATGAAATTTTTCTTTAAAAGTGTAATCTATGCGTTGTCCAGAATAGAGAAAGACAGTGAGTTTTAATATCCTAATCTGCAAATCTTCATAACCATATATTTCGTTTAAATCAATTGAAAAAGATAAAAAATCATCTAAATAATACAATTTTTTTATGGAAACAAGATAAGGAGGTTCATTCGAATAAACTTCTGGTTGAGCAGTTTTTGAAATCTGGAATTTTAAGTTTAAACGTTTTATTTTTTCGGGAAGAAGATATTGATTTTCTTTCTTATCTTTTTTGAACTCCAAAAATAGTTGTTTTCCATCGTCCCAAAAAACTTGGAACAATTCCATTTTTCATTTAAACCCTTACACTAGTTTTCCTATTAATAGTTTATATCTAATTATCTATTTAATCTTAAATAAAATGTGAGATTATGGAATTATTGATTTTTGTGTAGGAGTAAAACGAGGGATTTCTTGCTATTTACTTTTATCCTTCACTTTTCATTTTTTTTTAATCCAGAAAGGTAATAAATTGGTTTTCCATATTGT
Organism: Candidatus Thorarchaeota archaeon; assembly: GCA_048882645.1. Lineage (GTDB taxonomy): Archaea > Asgardarchaeota > Lokiarchaeia > Sigyniarchaeales > SOKP01 > Loki-b32. The sequence goes on along the minus strand of JBHLRJ010000033.1, from coordinate 15,960 downwards.
TTATTAAAAACATCAATTTCTTCCATTGAATGATCTCCAATATATCCATCTATATCTAATACTAACATGGCGTCTTGATCTTTTAATTTTCTTAATGCAATTTGTTGTAATTTTTCCCATTCTGGTTCAGAAAACTTCTGTTTATTCAATATTCCATCTATCGAACAGATAGATACTATTTTTTGATATAATACTTGAAGGATTGATTCAATTTTGATAAAATAATCTTTAAACCGAATAGAACCGACCATATATATTTTACTTTCCTGTATTTTGTTAAAATCATACTCCTTAAATTCATCCAAGAAATTCTTATTTAATCGTACTTTCTTCATAATAAAATGAATTAGCAAGAACTATTTAATTTTCATATGAAGCTAAATTCAGTTTACTTGGGAGATAACTTAGAAATTCTTAAACAAGTTGATTCGGAGTTAGTTGATTTAATCTATATCGATCCCCCTTTTTATAGTGGAGTTGATTACGAAGAATTTTCTGATAAATGGAAATCTCTAGAGGAATATCTAAGTTTTATGGCATTAAGGATAAAAGAAATGAATCGTGTGCTGAAAAATAATGGAAGCTTTTATTTACATTGTGATAAAAGTGCTTTATTTGATTTAAAACCATTATGTGATAAAATTTTTTGTAGAAAATATTTTAGAGGAGAGATCATTTGGGATGTTGGGAGTGTATCCGGTTTTAAGAGCCAAGTTAAAGGATGGGTAAGACAACACGATACAATTTTATTTTATACTAAATCTGAGGATTTCACCTTCAATAAGCAATATGCTCCATATAATGATGCCTATATAAAAAAAATGTTTAGATATAAGGATGAAGATGGCCGAGTTTATAGGAAGAGACGCGGTGGAAAACAATATTTGGATGAAAGACCAGGAAAAATAGTGGGAGATATTTGGAACGATGTTTTAATAGGGGATGTCTGGGAAGACATTTATTCTTATCAAACACGAACAAGATCCAAAGAATATCTGGGATATCCTACTCAAAAACCAGAAAAACTACTTGAACGTATAATATCAGCATCCTCGAATGAAGGAGATCTTGTTGCAGATTTCTTCTGTGGTTCAGGAACGACTTTGTTTGTTGCCAAAAGATTAAACCGGAAATGGTTAGGTGTGGATAATAATCCTAAGGCAATTGATTTATGTAGAAAAAGATTAAATTTAATTAAAACGTTCTAATAGTTTTGGGAGTTATTCTTTTAACCGCTTTTTCAAAACGTTATGATTAGCATTAAAAAAATAGTAAACAATTATTCTCTTTCTATAATTACATCTTGAATCCCAATCCACTCTTTTGCTTCATCAAGATTAGATACTATTTTTCTTTTTGGAGATTTTGCCTTATCAAATAATATTTGGATCTCTTTATCCAGTGGTGGATTCTCAGATATAATCCAAGCGGATCTATCTAACCTATCATTATTTTTTTTAAGATAGTTTAAAATAATTTCAAAAGATTCGAGATTGAGAAGAATGAAATCTAATCCATCTACAATTACAGAAAGTTCATTAAGTTTTTTAGTCATTTTATTAAATTCTTCTACAAAACGATTAGCTACGGAGGGTGGAAATGTACCTAAAGCTTTTATGTAGAATTTCTTTACTCCAATTTTTTCAATTCGATACACTTGTTTGACCTATAACTTCTTTAATTCTAAATTAAATAATTTTTCATATTAACTTTATCATAATATGTTTTTATTCTTATCTATTACTTCAACTAAAACAGGTGAGGGAGTAAAAAAGCTTTTACAAGATTATTTAGGAATCGTATAATTCATATAATATTTCCTAAATATTCAATTAAATCTCATTAATGATAACTTATTCTTTCTCTTTTTTAAATTGTTTAATATTTCACAGAAGATGGATCATTAATTAATAGGTACTAATATTAATTAAGTAAAAAGTCAACTATTTTTAAAATTACAAAACATAATTAGAGTTGATATTGTAGGAATGGAGTATGAAGATGAAAACCAATCAGAAGAAGAAAAACTTGAAAAAGAAAGGATAGAAAGAGAAAGAATCGAAAAAGAACAACTCGAAAGAGAGAGACTTGAGAGGGAAAGGTTAGAACAAGAACGATTAGAGCAAGAAAGGCTTGAAAGAGAAAGACTTGAGAAAGAACGTTTAGAAAGGGAACGACTTGAAAGACAAAAAATGGAGAACAAGCTATTCCCCAATAACTCGCTTTTTATGATCCCTAGCTGGGGAGATTTATTAGGGTATCCTACATTAGGAACTTATGTCCATCATCCTGTATTAAACATTGTCACAGATACAGTTATATTTTTTAGTAGTTATGATTATTCCATTGAAACAGAAAAGGGGACACTTCATTACCTTTTTGGTTTAGGATACTATTTCCTAAAGTTCGAAATAGAGTCTGGTAAGTATATTACCGATAGTAGAATTTTGACAGGACTTGTACTCTCAGACTTTGTTTATGACCATATGGCTACTTCTGGAAATATTACACTAGAGGATGATAGAGACGTTATCATAGCAGAAAAAGTGATTAAAGTCCCTATCGATTTATCATACAAATCAGAAAATCATTTAACGTTCATAAAAGGCGCTTTAATGAGAAATATCTTCATACCAAACAAAGATATATTTTTGGAGATGATGGAAACAATTCGAAGAGACGATTCTTTTCAAATAACTAGATATGGGCATATGTTACTCAGCACCCATTGGGATTTTTATAATCAAATTTTAGTTTCCAATAAAATGAAGGAAAATCCCGATAGTTCTTATCTAAATTCCGTCGCAGGATTAGACGGAATTAATTTTGCAGCTGATCAACTCCTACAAGAAACGATTTCTGAAATGAATCTCACCATCATTGAAGCTAATATCACTTCATTGAAGAATACTTATTCTACTCTTGAGTTTGATCCGATGTATCTATTCTCAATATTAGAGAATGCTTCAGCTGCATTAACTTCTGGCATACCACAAATTCAATCGAAACAAAGAGAATCAATTACTATAAAAACATCCAAAAAGTCGATATTTGCTTCTGCAGAAGATCGTTTGGATGCATTTATCAGTTGGCCTATGCAACTCAAGAGAAAAGCAAAAAAATTACCACCAGCCATGCCTAAAATGGTAGAACAACCCACATATACTCAACAACCTGAATCTTCAAGTACAGGGATTAGAATATCCGAAATCCCTGAATCTGACCCCGAAAAGTTTGAAATAAATACAATGAAATCTGAACAAGTTGAATTTAAACCATTACCTGATCGACCTCCTGCAGATGTTAAACAAATACTGTTATATTTAAGAAAAGTTATCGAAGAAAATTATGAAATGCAATCTATTGGAAGAGCTTTTGAAATTGCTAGGGAAACTATGAGGAAACTAGGTGTTAGCGCTACTACAACACAACAGAATAAAATTTGGGAAATGAGCAAGTATGCTAATATTTACCTTAAAAGAAATCTCGGTTTTGGACTATCACTAAAAGAAAAACAGGAATTAATACAAAAAATAGATGAATGGCTTTTCGAAATCGAAGAAGAAAAAAGAATAGAAATAGAGAGATTAGAAGCCGCTCGCCGAGAAAAGGAACGAATAGAAAGAGAAGCGAGAGAAAGAGAGGAAAGAGAGAAGCGGGAAAGGGAAAGATTAGAAAGAGAAAGCTTGGAAAGAGAAAAGCAAGAAAAAGAAAGATTAGAAAAAGAGAGAATAGAGAGAGAATGTTTAGAGAGAATAGAAAGGGAAAAGCAAGAGCAGATCAGATTAGAAAAGGAACGATTAGAAAGGGAGAGAGAAGAGAGAGAAGCGGTTGAGAGAGAAAAGCAAGAACTTGAAAAATTGAAACGAGAAAGGAAACAGAAAGAAAAAGAAGCGAAAAAAAAAGCAAAAGAGAAAAAAAAGTTAGAAAAACAAAGGAAAAAAATAGAGAAAAAAAAGCAAAAAGAACAAGAGAAATTGAAAAATCTCTAATTTAGAAGTGATATCGTAATTTCTTCTCTCCTTAACATATTAATGCATTAGCTTGTCAGAGAAGAAAACTTTACCCCAATAGTATGGTTTAAATAAGTGGGGACTGAGGGATTTGTTCATGAACGCTAACCGCGCTACACATTGAACCCCCGATTTGCCCATGAACGTGACATACGTTTCACGACCGACAGGTGTCCACGGAACAGCTCTTGCTTGTAGGATCTGGAGCCTGCTGTGCCACCGGGCTACACCAAGTCCCCATTAGTAATTTAAATTATTAAAGAATTTGTGAAATTTATATCTTTATTTAATTAATCATGGTATTTGAGGTTAATTGACAAGAAAAAGTAAAATTTAATTTTTAGTTATTTAAATTAAAATCTAAGAATTTGGAAAACCCTTCATCCCTTCTTCAAGCTGAAGTCCAAGGGAGTTAAGAACCATCGAGACTAAATTGTATTGACCAACAGTAAACACCAAATCCATAAGTTGGTACTTATCATAGGTTTCAGCTAGTTTATTCCATGTAGCATCACTTATAAAGGAATCAATATATAATTCATCCACAGCACGTAGTAAAAGGGCATCGAAAGGCTCCCACCCATCAGCATCTGGACCTTCTCTAATTCTTAATATATCCTCGTCACTAAGACCTGCTCGTTTTCCTATGACAGAATGTTGAGCCCACTCATACTCGGAATTACAAAGCCATCCAATACGTAAAATAAGGATTTCTTTTTCTCTAAGGAGTAAAGAGCATTTGTATAGAATGTGGTTGCCAAATACTCGCCATCGGTTATATAGTTTTGAATAATTCCCAAGAGTCTTCATAATGTTTGGAGGTGGAGCATTATTATTCATCTTTCGCCACCCTTCAATTAAATTTCGAGTATCCTCATCCCAATTCTCTTCTTCAACTGGTGGAATTCTTGGTTTCGAAAGGTACACAGATTTACGTTGACCCTTATTCTTATTATAAATTTCTCTCTTATTTTCCGAAATTGCTTACCACATCATTTTATTGTGTATAATTAAAAAGTTTAATTCTTTAAGATTTTATTGAAAAATGAGAATTAGATATTCATTCTATTCTCGTCCCACACTTTTCACAGAATTTCATAATGGCAGGATATTTAAATTTAGCACCACAATTTGAACAATGATTAGGTTTCTTTGGTGAAGGAAATTCCTTTTTTAAAATATTATTTTCAATAGCTTCTCTTTCTTCGACAGAATGTTCAAGTTCAATGTTACAATTGTCACAAAACTTAGTACCAGTTCGTAAATATTTACCGCATGAAATACACCTAAACCATAGCTTAAGTCCACAATTTCTACAATATTCACTATATCTACCTACAGGAGTATTACATCGAGGGCAAACCTTCTTTTCTAACCAGAAATATTTTGACATCATCTGGTAAATGAAAATAAAGAAAAATGAAACCGGGAGTAAGATCCACCATAAAGGATTGATTAGGAGAGAAAATACAAGAGATAAACCCGTAAATCCAATTATAAATATAACAAGTAAACCCACACGTCTTTCTTTTTTTCTATCTCTGCTTTTAAAGCTCATAAAAAGAGTATCTTTAATTATAATTTGTATAAATTATAACTTTTCTTTAAATTTAAGGTATTAGGAAAAAAGAGTTATTCTATGGTCGTTCGGCAATAAGGACAAACTTTTGTGTCTTTGGATATTTGTTCTCCACAAGCAAAACAGACTATTTTATTATCGCTATATAATATTTTTTCTTCATCTTTTTCTACAATTTTATCTTCAGATCCTTTTTCAGTCATAATTTTGTTCAGATTACATGTATGTTTAATTAAAGAATATCTGAAAAAATTTAATAAAAAATAGGGGTCCGATCTTTAAGTTTAGCGATTCATAGCAAAATTTAAGAATTTGAATTTATTTATAAGATTATATAACAATTAAGAAGTCGAGATGATTTAATAAAAAATGCCCGGTTCTCATGGGAGTCTGACAAAAGCTGGAAATTCATTCTAGAGAAACTAGATGGACTAGAAAAGTTAAAATGCAGACTCCTAAAATAGATAGGTCAGGAGTTAATGCTCAAAAGAAAAAACCCCCAAGAATGCGATATAGAGAATTATATAAAGCCAGATTTGTTAATGGGAAATTTGGTGGTCAACAAGACAGTCTTGGAGCAAAAAGGTCTCAATTTTCAAGATAATTTTCTTTTTAATCCTCAACACCAATAGCTTGGAGTTGGGTTTTTAGTGTTTTACTCCGATTTAGATAGAACTTTGACTTTTGTTGATTATTCTCAATGAAATTATAATAATCACTCATCAGCAAATTCCATCGAATTGCTCTTTTTATAGTATTAATACCCATTGGAGAGAACTGATCTTCTAGCGTATTTAACAAGTAAAATGCTTTTTTTGAATCTTTTCTATGGTGAATATAAAATTCACTCAATTCTAAGATCAAATCTATTAAAGGTCTTTTATACTCCTCATTTTCAAAATTAATCCCATTATTATCTAAACCTGCTTTTAAAAATCTATGAGCATGTGATAAATTTCCTTGGTTTTTAAAGTGAACCGCACGCAATAAGAAATATTTAAATCTGACTTTGGGCGATTTGCTCCCAATTTCTACTACTTGTTTGAAATAATTTCTTGCTTCAACAGACTGATTTTGTTCTAAATGAATTAACCCGATAAAAAGATTAGCCATCCCTAATAGTTCGGCTTTTTTAACAGAGATATCTTCATTCTCTACAAAGTTAAGAATTATCTTAAAATGACGAAGAGCATTTTCATAATCTTTCTTTTTATAATAACCAATTCCTAACTTATTATGAATTTTAATAATATATTCAATTGGGACTTCCCCCGATTTAGCTACGCTAAGAGCGCTCTGCAAATAATTAAGAGCGAGGTCATTATTATCCAATAAATACGCAATTTTCCTTAATTTCAATAAAATTGAGACAACTACCTTTTTTTGTTGGTTTTTATTAAAAATTTTTAAAGATTCATTTAATAATTTAGTAGCTTCATCAAATCGGTAATTCTTTATTAGTTCTTCTGCTGTGGTATAGTGATTAATTGATTCTATAACTTCGAAATTAGTTGGGGGTTTATTAAATAAATCATTATGAAAAGGATATAACTCCTTGGCAATTGAACTTTCATAACATAAGGGAGTAAACGGGAAGTTGTTTTCATCCATAACAAAGTTTTTACTTCGATAAACTAACTCTTTTAACGGCCTGAAGTTTATAAGTTCGTTTTGATTAATATTCCCATTATCGATGACTTCTATAATTGAATTTAAAACTATCCTAGAGAATTTTATCCAATTTTCCACCAACATTTCAAATTTGAAGTCAGGAATATCATTAAATAAATCAATTAAAAGATAAGGAGAATAACTATCAAACATACTTCTGATGTAGAATTTTTTATATTCTAAATCTTTGAAATAGCTAAAAGTTCCTTTTTCTAAAATGAAAAACTCATTATATTCTTCTTCATTTGAAAAAAATAGTGTTTCAGAAGTCTTAATTTTAGGAACACCATCCTTTAATTCCCAAGGTAATTTAAAACTAGGATCTAATCCCACATTTTGAATGGAATCTACTAAAGATCTAAGTTGGTCAGAGTCAAATTCTTTTAAATGTTCCCTTTTATTCATGAGTGAAATTCTTATGCGATTTATCCATGTATTCTCTCTTTCGTCTCCTATTATCTCTGGCATTATTAAATTTAACAAAGTAATAAGCTTTTGCTCTCGTCCAGTCATAGGGAAAGTATGTTCTAATGTCAAGGAAATGGCCAGATTTCTAAGTGCTTTCATTAAATAAAGAATCATTGTATAAGCATTTTGATTTAAATTCCATAATTGAAATGCAATTGAAACACGGAAACTTACCACCTCAAAAGGACTGTTGATTCTTATCGGTAAGGATATAGGAAATTTTATGGTAAAAATTAGTATTTTCTCTTTTTTCAGACTATATCGAAAATAATTTTCTATTAAGCCCTCTATCTTCCAACCGTTTTTTTCAATAACTTCACGAAGTTGTTTAATTTCATTTGAAGAAAAAGGGCTTATAGACATTATTAGTACCTTAGCTAATGAAATATTATTAGAGCATAAAATCTGTATATTATAATCTTAAATATCTAATAGGGAATAGAAATAAAAATTTTAATTTTTAGCAAAATTTCAGATAAATATTTAATAATCAGAATTTCCTTGTTAAACATGTAATTTGAAGAAGAATGAGTAGAACCGTTAATGGATATTACAAAATTTAATAAAGAGCTGAAAACTAAGGTTACATTAGCTAAAAACTATGAGAAACGTAATGAGATTGATGCAGCAATAAAACTTTGGGTAGAAATTTCAGAAATGACACTTAAATTTTCAAAATCTCGCAACCTTGACTCTACATACAAAAATATGCTTATTACTAGAACTAAAGGTATTCTACAACATATAAAAAACTTAAAAGCAGGTAGAGTAGAAGAAGAGTTATTTGGGGAAGAAATTTACATAGAAGAGGATGAAGCTCAAGAGGTTGAGTCTACTGATACTATCGGAATGGAAAAAGGGGATGTTCAACAGAAAGGTGCAACTGAGATTACTCCAGAGGAGTCTGTTGAGAGTAAGGATATCAAAATAGTTGAAAAATCTGAGTTTAAAAACTTGCCAAAGGGATTTAAAGAAATTCAGCCTTCTGAAGACTTCAAAATTATCACACCACATAACGATGAGTATGTTTCCAAGAGATTAAGCCAAGCAAAAGAACCAACACATGAACTTGAATCAAAAAAAGACGAAAAGAATTCTGCATCCACAGGAGATAGAGAGAATGTAATATGTTTTGCATGTGGATATGACAAAAATCCAAAAAACGCGAAAATTTGTGAAGGTTGTGGAACGGAGTTAAACTAATTTTTATAAAATTTCTCGGAATCTTCTATTCGATAATGATAGAAAGATCAAAAAATGTCTTATCCTTGTTATCTGAGATATAGATCTGATCTATTTCACAACTCACTTCTTTATTTAGTACCCTTTCTAAGATTGCTTCAGATATACCACTCATTATGTAAATGTGATATATGAAATCATCTGAATCTTCTAAAAATATTGAATTTTTAAACCTATAAGTTGCGCTTCTACCTTCCTGATCAATTTTTAATATAGTTATCTCAATTTCAGGCTGAAATATATCATAAGCAGAATAAAAATTTTTAAAACTTTCCAATATAATTCTGGATATAGCATAAACCTTAAGACCTTTTAATTGTTTCAGTAGATTGGGTCCAAAAGAAAACTTTATATCTTTTTCAGCCTCCTTTCCAATCTGTTTTGCTAATTCTAATGAATTCGGTAGATGTACTTTGAATCTCGAAAGAAGAGCCTTATAATAAGAAATTGCCATTTCAAAGGGAATAAATTTTTCTTTCTTCGCAAAAAATAATTTGTATGCTCCAACTTTTTTACTAAATATTTGATCTGTTCGTTCAAGACTTAATACGTATTTTGAAACGGTATTTCTTGAAAATTTTGTAATGTTAGCTATATCTGAGGCGGTAACTCCCCCAGGATTATCTCGTATACATTCTAAGATTACAAATTCATGATTGATAGTGTTTTTTTTGTTAACCGTTGAATTCTACACCTAAAAATGTAAATTTATTACTACTAATCATTCTTCAAATTAGAATTTATTCTTTCTCTTTCGGAAAGCTACAAATTACTATTCTTTTTGTACAGAAAATTATGTTCTAAGTCGATTTCTGATTTCGGAATGCTTTTTAATAGCTCGTTCCCTCCAAATACTATTCCATTTCTTAAAACCAGATTTCACATATTTTTCTCTTTTAAAAAAATCATAACAAACCCAATTAAAAAGGACGAAGAATCTCTTCGCACCGCTCTTGATTGTTAAATTCTTTGATCTAATTCCTAAATCATTTCTTAGATATTTAATTAATTTTCCTTCAACAGCGTCCTGTAGCTTACCCTCAACTATGGCATCCTCATAATTGATACCTTCTTCTATGAAATAAGCCCTAACGTGATCGAAGATATTACCTCGGCAAAGTTTAATTAGTTCATTATCTTTTTGAAAATTTAATTCATTTAAACCATCTTTGACTGCTTCTACGGTTTCCTTATATACATCCTTATTTTTCCAACTTTCTCCCTTGAACAAATCTACAGAAAGTCTTTTAAATATAATTTCCCCAGTTTCTTTTCTCAGAAAGCCAATAAATGCATCTCCTACAAGATCTCCGGTTCCTGCGTCATCTATTTCTATTGTCATAATCTATTTTATTTTATTTCTTGCTGATTGTATAAAAGATTTAAGAAATATCAACTTTTTTAACTTAAAACAAATTGAGTACTAAAAAGAAATAGATTATTTGCTTTTATTATAAAGGAATAAAAAAGTGATAAGATTAGAAATGATGAATATAGAACTGCTAATGATTGGGAATGAGCTTCTAATAGGAAAGACCCAAGATACTAATTCAAATTGGATGGCAAAAAGAATCACTAAATTTGGTCATAAAATTAAAAGGATAACTACAATTGGGGATGAAATAGCCATAATTTCTAAAACTTTACAGGAAATTTTGTCTCGAAAACCAGATATTATTATAACTTCTGGAGGAATTGGCCCAACATTCGATGATATGACACTTTCTGGAGTTGCCAATGGTTTGAACAGAAAATTAGAATTAAATCAACATGCCTATGATTCAATTGAAAAATCTTATGAACGTGCTTATCATAAAGGATTGTTAAAACTTGAAGGAATGACTAAAGAAAGAGAAAAGATGGCATATCTCCCTCAGGGATCTATCCCTTTACCAAATACAGTAGGAACTGCTCCTGGAGTAAAAATTAAAGAAGGAAACACGGTTATATACATTCTTCCAGGAGTGCCCTCTGAGATGAAATCTATATTCAGGAATGTAATTGTTCCAATTTTAAGAGAAAAGAAAGGAAAGTTTATAGAAAAAGGATTTTTATTTAGCGGCATAGGCGAATCACAAATCGCACCTTATGTGTCTGACCTTGAAGAAGAATATCCCCAATTATGGATTAAAACACATCCAAAATTAGGATTATCCATTGAAGTAGAATTATCTATAACTGCTTATAATTTAGAAAATGGTGAAGAATTAGCAGAGATGGTTATAAATAAAATTAAAGATATTATTCTTCAACTTGGTGGAGAAATCAAAGATTAAATAATATATTTGAAAGTATCCTATATTATAGATGTGGGATCTAGAATAGGTATAATAATTAGATATGAAGGAACTCCTTCCATAAGTCGAAATGAATTAAAGTCTGTTGTGGATTCTCTCGAGATTAAAACTTTTCAAACTATTTTCTGTGATACGCAATCAGAAGTAATTAATCTACTAAAAGACAGGCCTGATGAAATTCTTTTTATTTATTTAACAAACCCTCTTTCTAATGTAGATGAATCTACAAAAGAATTTATCGAATCTATTAGTAGTAATGAGAATTTTAAACATATAAATCTATTTGTGCGTCTACCCAAAGAGATTAAAAAAAGTAAATATGAATGGGATGATGATTTTATTAATTTTATTAAGTTTTAACTTTTATTATTAGATGCTGTTTTACAACAGAGCCCTCTATGAGCGTCCACTTAAAAGTGTTTTAGCTTATTTCATTGGCATCTTTAAATTTTTTTAATTTCTACATTGTGAACATTTTCTGAAATTCTAACAAGTCCGGCAGTAAAGTTATCAATAGTACCCACCGTCCAATTTGATATTCCCTGGCTAGTGAGGATGTTAGAAAAATCCTCGATTTTATTAGGATCAATTGCCATCAGCATACCTCCAGATGTTTCCGCACATTTGCATTCATCAAAAGCATAACCCATATCTTTAGATAAACTTTCAGAAAGCCGAATAGATGGGATAGTGTCAATGGTTGCAGATAGGTTAGAATTCTGAAGCATTTCTAGTAGATGTCCTGCCAAACCAAATCCAGTGATATCGGTCATCGCATGAATAAATGAGAAATCATCAAGAGTGTGAATAGTTTTTACAACATTCTGGTTTGACGTTATCATAAGTTTGATCGCTAAATCAATTGATTTTTTAAGTTCCTTTTTTGAATAACCATCAAGCATTTCAGGCACATCCTTTAAAACTCTGTAAGCAGCCATAATCGGTTGCAAACCTACTGGTTTTGTTAATACTAGTTTATCTCCGTTTCTTACTCCTTGTTTATGAATTATTGCATCTTTGTGTACAAAACCCGAAGCTTCTCCTCCGATTAATGGCCATTCTGAATAGATTGTATGACCGCCTACTACTTTCGAGTTAATTTTTTTCTCCATAAAGTCTTTTATTCCTTTCAGTATTCCCTCAGCAATTTTCATTGGAGTACTTGTATTAATCCCCAAAAATACTAACATACCAGAAATTTCAGGGACATTCATCGCGAAGATGTCATTAGTCACATTACACGCAGCTATTTGACCCATGATATCGGGTTCATCGACCAGAGGTGTAAAAATGTCTAAATTTTTCACTTGAACAATTTCGGTGTTGGGAACGGGAATAATAGCCGCATCTTCAATAATTCCAGATAACCCAGTTTTCTCAAGTAAGTCGTTCAAAGCATTGGCATTCAATTTACATGATCAACCAAAAATGGTCACTTGTTTTGTTAGCCTATATGATTCTTTAGGCATATTCACCTCACTTTGTAATTATGATTCTTATAATAGAAAAATTGAAGATTCAAATTTAATAATTCGATTTTTTAATCAATTAAAATCATACTTTTTATTAATTAAAATTTTCGATTTGATCTATCGAAAAGATAAATAAATCTAAAAAAATATAGTTTTAAGCTGTTTTATTCTTAGATTTTTCTTTTAATAGCCATTTTAGATTTTTAATTTCTTTTTCGAAATTAATAGTTTTGCTGATATACCCCGTTCTTCTTTCAGGTAACATTCTTTCTGAGAGCAATTTTGCTTTTTCATATGATTCAATTGCTTTTTCTATTTCATCAAGCCCTTTATAACATTTCCCCATTTTTGAATAAGTATCAAAGGTAAACCAACCATGCGGTTCTAATGTTAAAGCTTTTTTAAATTGTTCAATTGCATCTTCATATTCCTCGAACATCATTAACATCTCACCGTATGAATCGTAGAAATTTCCAACTTTAGGGGCAAGACTTATTAATTTTTCGGCTGTGGCAATTGCTTTTTCTTTGGCTTTTTGGTAATCTTCCTTCTTCTCGTTCTCTTTTAAAATTTTAGCGAAATGAGCTAGCATAACCGTTCTGTTATTTAAGAGAGAGGTGTCATTCGGAAATAAATCAATAACATTGTCAATGGCTTCCAATGATTCTTTATATCTATTTAATTTAAAAAGTAAAAATGATTTAGCGTTGTAATATTCTTTATTAAGTGTTGGCTTATTCTCAAATATCTTATCTAGCAAACCTAAGGCATCTTCTTCTTGGTGATTAGTAACTAATAACCGAAATTTTGTGTCATATAGACTGAGATTATATGTATCTAAATTAATAGCAGTATCAATTACAGTTAGAGCTTCTTGTAATCCTTCGATCTCTTGTATAATACGACTTTTTAATTCAAAATATCTTGCTTTTTTAAATTTATTTGACTCGAGTTTAATCGCAATATCAATCAATTCTGTAAATCTTTCCTCATCTAACTCTTGAAGATCATATTTATACAGAATGTTATAACCTAAAACCATCGCCTTTGTTAAGTATGAAAGAGGATGGTTTTCATAATGGATTAAGACTTGATTGGCCCTCTTTAACGCTTTTTCAAACCTTCCTCGAGCAATATAAGAATATGCTAAAATGAAAAAAGCTGCTGTATCAATACGTGGATTTTTAGTAAACACATTAAAACCAATTTCTTTAAATAAAAAATTTTTAGCTTCCTTATATTTGGCTTGAACGCATAGAAAACCTGCTTTCAGAATTAAAAGATCTAAATCGTCTGGCTTTAATTTGATAGCATAATTTAAAATATTCATTGGTTCTTCTGGATCATTACCACAAAATTCCGGATTAATAAAATATAAAATACTTTTTAACCTAAGTAGATATACGTTATTTGGATTCTCAGACAGAGAATCATCTATTATTTTTGAAGAGTCACCATATTCGATTTTCTTGATATATAATTGCGCTTTTTGACAAACCAGAAAAGTATTGTTAGTTACTTTTAATCCTTCTTCAGTTACCTCCAATGATTTTTCAAGTTCATTCATTCCGAAATAAGTTAAAGATTGGAGTAAAAAACCCACATAATTATCGGGATATTTAGCAATGAGAGTTGTGGTTAATTTAATAGACTTTTCAAAATCAATTTGAGAGGTAGCAATTAGATCCTTTATTATAAGATTTTCAATTTCATTTAATCCTTCAGAGATTGTTATAAAAAGGTTTTCAGCTTTCTTAATTTTACCTCGATTTAAAAATTCCACAACTTTTCTGATTTTACTTAAGTTTTTAGTAGAAAAATAATCGTTTTCAAAATCCTTATCTCTTACAAAATTAAATTTTGATAAGTAATAAGGATCCAAAACATCAAATATTCTATGATCCAATATATAATAAGCTTCTCCGCCTCCATTATGGATCAACCCTGTAGAGCCGTTGAAAGCTTGAAATTGATTGTAGAAATTTTGCCATGCCACACCTTCCATTTTTGCTGTTTGACTAACTAACTTCTGCTCAGTTTCAATCTTATACGCTAAGTATTTTAAATAATTCGGTAGAAAACTCCTCAAGCTATCCTTTAATCCTTCATCAAATATATTGGTGCATATGTTATCGAGAATTTCATCCAAAATAGTATTTATTTGTACTGGTGTATAATCCTCAGAAATCCCTTCATAGAGCTTATTCAAATAAGTAAATTTTGTAATATTTTTTTCTACAATAACATTCAACATTTTCTCCAAAGGATCATCCTTGTGAAAATAATAAGTACTCCCCTCAGCACCCTCCAGCTTAAAAAATTTTATTGAATATAATGGATTTTTATCATTTTCAGCAATTTCATATATGTAATATTCTAAAATACGTTTTTCAATGTCATATTTAAAGGAAAAATCTTCAATAGATATGAAATCAGGAAATTGACTCGGATGATTAATGGAAAGATAGAGTAAAATTTTATAGAACTCCTCCTCATCTTTCAATCGATCTTCAACAACTTCATAGTTGAGTTTTAATATATTGTTAAGAAACCTAAATTTAATACTGTCATCTTCAATATCAAAATTCTCGAAAAAGATTATCGTTTTCTTTGTAATCTCTTCAATTCTTCTACTTTCTTCATCCAAAATTGATTGGCGATCCAAGTCATAAAGCTTCAGCATTTTAAAATATTCAGTTTTCCCGGATGGTGTCGCTTTATAAGCTTTATTCTCATTAATTACCAGCTCTTTATCAATTAAAAGATTAAGATTTTTTGATAGAGATGAAGAATTAATAGTAAGAGGATCATCCTTAAAATCGCTCCATTTACAGAAGAGATTATTATTTAGCATCCATAGGATCCAATGATCATAGTTCCTTTCTCTCAATATTATTTTGGGAGGAAATCTTAATTTTATCTTCTTTTCTCTAGGAGTTGCTAATTCAATAAATCTTTCTCTTCCTGAAGGTGTTATTTTATAATGATTTCTTTCAACTTTCTCGACATATCCTTCTCCTAATAACAGATTGAGTTTACCAGACAAAGTTGATGGGCTAATTTCTTCGGAAAAATTTGACCATGTGCAATATTCGTTTTTATCTAACATCCAAAGAATAATGTATTCAAAATTCTTACCAAATGCGGGATTTAAAATTTCTTCAGGGGGATACAAAATTTCATTAGAAGTACTCATTTTTATGCCTTAAAATTAGTAT
>JBHLRJ010000032.1:0-33983 GCA_048882645.1 Candidatus Thorarchaeota archaeon | reverse complement strand
TGGAATATAAAATTTAACTTATTATTAATAATTGCTCTTAAGAAATCATAAAGTTTAATATATTTCATATTCCTTTATTGAAAATTTTTTAATCTTTCTCATAACAGGGATTATACTTAAATAACTAAAAAAGACAAATACTCCAAGGATTATACTAAGTAATATAAAGGGGATATATAATGGCGGCAATGAAACACGAGCAAAGAGAATTATTGAATTAAGGATCATAGCTATTCCTAAACTCAAAAAAAGTGAAGGAATAATGACAAATACAGATTCAATAAATATTATTTTTTTGAGTGAACTGTGTTTTGCACCAATTGCCCTCATAATTAAGAAATCCCTCAATTTTTCGATGATCCCGCTTTTTTGATAATTGTATAATGACAATATACCGAGTATTGTAATGATGATAATTATAAATATTGGAAAGAGAGAAAGATTAGATAAAAAGGTGAGATTCTTCTCAAACACGCTATCCAGGCTGATATGGGTAAAATTGGGTCCTAAATTAAGTTCTATATAACTTTCTAATTCGTTCTTAATATTATGATATTGCCCACTTTTCAATTTCAATAAAACTAAATTAAGTGTTTCATTTGAAAGCAATAATTTCTCCTGAAAAACATCTACATTTACATAAGCTGCAAATCCATTATAAAAGCTATCAATTATTATCCCAGAAATCTCAAATTCATGAGGAGCATCTTGGGAGGGTATATTTTCAAGTCTAAGAGTTTGATCTAATGCACTTTCAAACAAATTATAACCTAATCCATCTCCTACCATGATCTGATCTTCAAGAGTCGAATAATTTCCCTCAATCTCGAAATTTTGAATAAGATTGTTAAAATTTACTCCAATAATGGGAAAATTTCCAGTTCTGTGATCCCCGATAATTACATATTCTCCTTCGACAATAATAACTTTACTCATTTCTTCAACATCGCAAAAGTTTATCAATCGTTCATCAATTTGCTCAATCCCCTCTATTTCTTCTTTAATGTCACTGATATTATTAATACTGAATAAATAGTTTGGATCTGAAAAATTAATATCCTCTTGTTTAATCATTATTCTTGGATTTGAGAACATCTCATACATCTTATAATAATTTTGAATCACATTTTCATGCCCAATTACTACAATGTCGTTACCTTGCGATTTATGAATCCATCCTTCTGATGAGGATCTTAGAACAAAAGTACCTAATCCAAGTGTAATTATTATGACGGATATTAATGAAAACACAATAAAATATCTATAAAACTCCCTTTTTCTTCGTAATGTATTTGTAACTGCAATTTTCGTATTTAAGCCAAATGAAGAAAACCATTTAGGGATAAATTGTAATTTTTTTGAAGCATCATAATTATAAGGAATATCTTTGGAAAATGATTTTATTATCTCCTGATTACCAATTCTTCTTAATGTAAATCCTGTTATGAAAAAAATACCGAAGAAACAGGATACAAAAAGAATTGGTGTAAAGAACAAATCAAATTTAAATTCTATGGAGAAATAGATTGAATCCATTATTAAAGCGAAAATTCCAAAAGAAAGAAGCCCTGTAATTATACCTATGAAGAACCCTATTAAGAAAATTATAAATACTTCAAGAAGGTAAAAACTATACAATTTACGAGGCAATGTGCCTAAAGCTCTCATTGTACCTATATCTTTTTTTTTATGTATAATCAATGTTGTTGTGATTGCTACAACAATAAATACTGCTAGAATGATTAAAAGTATCTGAATTAGACTATTAAACTGTTTATATACCTGATCGATACTCCCTAGAAAGTAAAACTCATTAGAATACTGAGTCTGAGTAAACAAATTTAATCCTAAAGAAGATGTAGAATATATCAAGAATTCTGTTATAGCTATAACCAGAATAATAATAATTAAATACGGATAAGTTTGTTTCTTCTTACGATAAAAATCCTTTAAAGCAAAATCAAAAGATGACATTTCAGTTTATAAATTGAATTTTAATTTTCTTCTATAATTTTCCCATCATCAAAAGAGATCACCCTGTTTGCTATTCCAATCAAATCATCATCATGAGTCACGACTATTATGGTCTTTTCCTTTTCTTTAAGATCTTTAAAAAGATCTCGCAAGAATTGACTTGTTCTCTTATCTAGATTAGCAGTGGGTTCATCTGCTAATAAGACAGGAGGATCATTCGCTAATGCTCTTGCGATTGCTATTCTTTGCTGTTCACCAGCAGATAGCTGAAATGGTAAATGTTCTCTTCTATCTCCTAGATTTATTTCTTTCAGTAAAGCACTTGCACGATTCCTTTGATCTTCAAATTTTATACCTGCAAGATTCATAGGAAACATTACGTTTTCCTCAGCGGTAAGAGTACTAATTAAGTTGTAATTTTGGAAAATGAATCCCGAATTTATCAGGCGAAATAATGTTAAAGATTCTTGATCCATATCAGAAATTTTAACTCCTTGGTTATATATTACCCCGGAATTAGGAGAATCTAAGCCCCCAATTAAATTTAGTAATGTTGTTTTCCCAGCACCACTTGGTCCCTTAATTGCAAGAAATTCACCATTTTTTACACTTAATGATACATTATCCACAGCTTTCACAATCCAGTTCCCAATTTCATAATTTTTAACTAGATCCTTGCTGAAGATTATTATATCTTTTTCACTTAGTTCCTTTACTAAGTCATTTTCATCTAATTCTTGAGATTCTTCTAAGGTACTTTCTCTCATTTCTAATTCAACACAGTGATTCCTTTTTTATATGATTATAATGATTATAATCGGGTGTGTTAATCTTAATCTTGTTTCATTAAGTTGTTATGTGAAAATTACAAAGAAATCTAAATTCTATGTAAAGAATTAATATTGTATTTTTATAATTTATGAAATTTTTTAAAATAAATTTAAATATTAAAGTATCATATAAATACTTCAGAGGGATGATTGAGAAAATACAAAAAAATATCCCCTATAATTATATTATCGCACATCGCAAAATTGAGGAAATTTCCTAATTAAAATGGTAAACTAAATTTTTGCCAAAATCTTAAACTTCCTTTTTAAGATTTTGAATTTTTCTCAACTCCCTCTTCTCATTTTTTATGATTTGAAATAGATTTAAAATAAAATTTAAAGGATTATTAATTATTTTTTATAATTATTCAAAAAAGATATCATAAAAAGTGAAAGATTGTATGGATTTTGAGAAACTTACTGAGCTAATAATTGAATTAGAAGTTGATGACATTGCAGATGCAGTCAAGGAAGCATTAGATGAAGATAAGGATCCATTTGATGTTTTAAATGCTTTAACAAAAGGGATGGATGAAGTAGGTCGTCGATATGAAGCAAAAGAATATTATTTAACCGAACTTGTGTTAGCGGGAGAAACAATGAAAGAAGCTTTTAGTGTTTTAAAACCCGCATTAGCAGCTTCAGATACATCTACAGATAAAGTAAAAATCATTCTAGCTACAGTTAAAGGAGACAACCATGATATTGGTAAAAATATCCTCGGTTCGCTACTACTCAGTTCTGGGTTTGAACTTTATGATTTAGGGATGGATGTGGATGAAAATGCAATCGTGGAAAAAGTAAAAGAAACTGGTGCCTCCATTATAGCTTTAAGTTCATTGCTTACGATGACTGTAGAACAAATAAAAATCGTTCATGAAGCTTTAACAGCAGCAGGTATTCGTGATCAAGTCAAACTTATTGTCGGTGGTGCCCCTTTAAATGAAGAGCTTGCTAAAAAACTAGGTGCAGACGATTTTGCTGATGATGCAGTTGATGGAGTAAAACATATTAAACAATTAGCAGGAAAATAAATAATTCCTGAAAAGCCTATTTTGTAAATATTTTAATTATAATCTTACTTTTTTTAGGCCTTGTTTTTTTGAGATTTATAATTTATAAGGTCCCTTTTTTAGCTCCTTTATAACTATTTTACGATTATAAATGAAATTGATTAAATTATAATGAAAATATTTATACTTCTTAGTATTCGTTTATGTCATAAGAACCAATAACTTAAATGATTGATAAAAATAATTTGGAGGATTAAATTTTGACAGATAATGAAGAAAAGGATATTAAATTCGAAGAAGAATTAGATACGAGAGGTCTATATTGCCCAGAACCACTTTTTGAAGTGAGAAATTTGAGTGAAACTCTCGAGGTTGGACAGTGTTTTAAAGTTTTAGCTGATGATCCAGCAGCGGAAGAGGACTTAAAACGATGGGCAAAGAGGACAGAAACTGAATTAGTTGAATTTTTTAAGGAAGGCGATGATTTAGTATTTTACTTTAAAAAAACAAAATGAGAATAGGGAAAAATAATGAATGTTTACTTAGATTATCAAAGTGCCAAACCTGTTGACTCACGTGTCATATCCGAGATGACGATTTATTTAAATCAAAAATTTGCTAATCCCTCTTCCCTCCACTGTGAAGGAGATGAGGCAACTGATGCTTTAAGTGAATATAGACGTAAAGTAGCCGACTTTATAAACGCTCCAGAACCAGAATCAATAATTTTCACATCAGGGGCAACTGAGTCTAACAATCTTGCAATAATCGGAGCTGCGATGCGAAATAAAAAGAAGGGAAATCACATAATAATATCAGAGATTGAACACATTTCAATTTTAAACATTGCTAAATATTTAGAGCAACAAGGTTTTGAAGTCAGTAGAGTCCCAGTAGACCAGTATGGGATTATAAGTCTCGATAAACTTGAACGACTAATTACCGATAAAACAATTCTAATTTCCATAGCTACTGCGAGCAATGAAGTCGGTTCTATTCAACCTATTAAAGAGATTAGTGAGATCGCTATTAAACACAAGATTCTTTTTCATACCGATGCGGTGGCAAGTGAAAGTGTTATACCAATCGATGTTCAAGAAATTCCAGTTGATATGTTAACATTATCTTCAAATGATATCTATGGTCCAAGAGGAATAGGTGCGTTATACTTGAAAAAAGGGATAAGAGTAAATCCAATAATCATTGGCGGTGGTCAGGAAAGAGGCATGAGATCGGGTTCCGAAAATATACCCGGTATTGTAGGATTTGGAAAAGCAGCCGAAATTATGAAATCAGAAATTAATGATGATGCAATTAGGTTAAAAATTCTAAGAGATAAATTAATTACGGAGATACTGGATAAAATCCCTAACTCACACTTAAATGGTCATCCACAGAAGAGACTCCCACATAATGCTCATTTTAGGTTTGATTACATAGAGGGTGAATCATTAATACTTGGCTTAAAAGATGAAAAAATAGCTGCTGCTACAGGTTCAGCTTGCTCATCAAAAACATTAGAACCATCTCACACTTTAATGGCGATGGGTTTGCTTCACGAAGAAGCGCATGGAAGCTTAGTAATTACCCTTGGTCGCTATACTAAAGAGGAAGATGTTGATAAATTAATTGAAAAATTGCCTAAAATTGTAAAAAGATTACGATTATTATCTCCCCTTACTCCTCCTGATTTATTAAAAATATACAATGAGGTGAATTAATGAAATGAAGTCAACTCAATATTCCGAAAAAGTATTAGAACATTTTCGTAATCCAAGAAACATGGGAGAGATTGAGGAAGCTGATGGATTTGGTCGCGTAGGTAATCCAGTTTGTGGAGATCTTATGTTTATGTATATAAAAGTCGGTAAAAATGAAGAAGGCGAAGAAATATTAGAGGATATAAAGTTTAAAACTTTTGGTTGCGGTTCAGCTGTTGCTACGTCCTCAATGATTACTGAAATGGCTAAGGGATTAACACTTGATGAAGCTTACAAAATTACAAGACAAGATGTAGCTGATGAATTAGAAGGTCTTCCACCAATTAAAATGCACTGCTCAAATCTAGCCGCAGATGCCCTAAGGGCTGCTATCGATAATTATAGATTGGGTACTGAACCAGAAGTTGAAGTTCCAACAGCTTGTCAACTTGAGGTGAGCGTGATATTAGGATTTGAAGATTTTCTCGGTAAAGGCGCTTATAAAGAATTTCCTGATGATCTTGAGGAATTTAGAGATAAAAGAATATTAATTGTGGATACGGGTGACGATTCTCTTGAGCTAGCAATAAAACTAACTAATTATACAGGAAGAGTTGTAGTAGTTACAACTTCAAAAGAGATACCAGGTAGAGAGTTAATTGCTAAAAACTTAAAAAAATCAGACGTGAAAATTCTTCACCAAGCTGAATTGTTAGAAATAAAAGGTCAACTTGGAGAAGTAGAAAAAGCAGTTATTCATGATTTCGATGAGGATGAAAATTATGAGCTCTTCATAGATACTGTAATATACCTTGATTTTAGAGCTTAACCCAATTTTATTGAATATTTTTTATATAAACTATTAAAATTAATTCATAAAATATATTTAGAAATAAAGTAGATTAAAAGCGGATTTAAGACATTTTTTATTCTATTTTTTCATTGATTCTAATATATAATCAGTAATATATTTACTTTCAATTTCGTTTTGATTTTTGTAATTAACATACCGAAAATTAAAAACACATAACGGGCAAGATGTAACAATTTCGCTCGTTTCGACTTTATTGAAAAATTGTTTGCCTATATTAATACAAATACTGCTATCTACGCCCCGTATACCTGATCCGGCCCCACAACATGGCGTTTCTTTAGGATTAGGAGATATATCTTTTACTTCGATGCCACATTTATTTAGGAGCTCTCTTGGTTCAGAATAGAGAGGCCCATTTTTATACTTTCTCCCGAGCCGGCAAGGATCGTGATAAGTGACTGTCTTATTCAAGAATTTTAAGTCGATATTCCCCTTTCTCTCCAAATCATAAATTACGTTGATTACATGTTTCACTGTTATATTGAAATCCTCAAAAAATTTCCGATAAATCTTGTCAAAAGCATATAAACAACCTCCACATGTAACTACCAAGTTTTTTACCCCAAACTTCTTAAATGTCTTAATATTATCGCGAAAAATTCTTTTAGCTTTTTCTATATCTCCAGCAGAATAGATATATTCTCCACAACATGGTTCATTTTCCAAAATTTTAAAATCATACCCCGCAAGCTTTAAAATCTCATAAGGTGCACTCGCACTTTCTTTAACCCGAAATGATGACATACATCCAAAAAATAAAAGTGTATCAGATTCTTTCTTTTCAAAGGTTTCTGTTTTCAAATAACTCTCAGGTAACCATTCCAATCGTTCTTCTGGATTTCCATTAACAGAATTATCTTTTTCAATTATCCCCTTTATAATTTTCTTGTGAATCTCAAACGGAGCTTTATTTTGCTCAACTAATTTTATTTTTGAAGAATGAATAATGTCTGCTATTGAAATATATTGTTCGCATACTAAATCACAGGACGCACATAACGTACATGTGTAAATGCCTAAAATTTCTTCGTCATTTACCTCCTGATTACTAAATATCTTTTTTGCAATCTTTAATCTCCCATTTGGAGATTTTAATTCGTCTTTAGTGACTTTATATGTGTCACATACTTCTAAGCATGATTTACAATCTATGCAAGATTGAGCTTCACTTAAAATCTCTTTTTCATTCATTATTTTAATCGTGATTTGAAGATTTAATGATATTTTAATATATAATAAGGTATTAATCTACCATTATTGTTTAATATCACCGAAAAAAATAAAGTAAATCGATGATTTGCTTGATTATGCTGAATAAATTAGTCTCAGATGAAACCTTAAAAGCTTATAGAGATCGATACGAAAAACTGCACAAATATCGAGATACTGATGAGGGAAAAAGGTTATTTGTATCTAAAGTAACTGCGGTTTCAAAACAAATAGATAATTTGCATGTAAAAGCAGAAGTTGGGGATTTTATAATAGAAAATGATGGACCAAAAGATTTAGGAGGATCAGGTATGATTCCGGGTCCAATGCCTATGCTTCTGGCTAGCTTTGCAAATTGTTTAGAAATAACAGCTTTATTATATCTATCAGTTTCGAAGGTGAAAGTGAATTCTATTCATGTAAAAGTTGAAGCTATGTATGATAAAAGAAGTGCGCTTGATCCTACAAAAGATCCACTTCCAGGTTTTTATGATATTAAATATGACTGGTTTGTTGATACAGATGAAAATTTAAACAATGTCGATCGAATTCTTAAAAAGGTTGAAGAGATTTGCCCTGTAAAAGGAACATGTAATAAATATCACAAATTCCCGAGAAAAGTATATTTGATAAAAAATAATTAATAAAGATTGAATTTAAAAATAGAATTAGGTAAAATTAGATGACTCGAGTAATAATTTTTGGCGGAGTGGCAGGTGGAGCAAGTGCAGCTGCTCGACTTCGTCGCTTAAGAGAAGATTTCGAAATAATCATTTTGGATAGAGGTCCGTATGTCAGTTTTGCTAACTGTGGATTACCCTATTATGTTGGGAATATAATTAAAGATCGTGAATCTTTGGAGCTTGTCACACCCGATAGATTTCTTGAAAGGTTCAATATTGACGTAAGGGTAAATAATGAGGTAAAATCAATAGATAGAGAGCAAAAACTGATTATAGTTAGAGATTTACATAAGAGTGAAGAATATATCCTCAATTACGATTACCTAATCTTAGCTACTGGGTCTAAACCTATTATACCTCCTTTTAAAGGATTAGATCAAGTGCCATATCATACTATATGGACAATTCCAGATGCAGTGAAATTACGAGAGCATATTGAAAAATTTAATATCAGTAAGGCTGTTATCATAGGGGGAGGCTTTATCGGTTTAGAGATGGCAGAAAATTTAGCTAGGAAAAGTGTAAGGGTAAAAATAGTTGAAATGTTAGATCAGGTTATGCCACCCATTGATAAGGAAATGGCACAATTTATTCATCAAGAATTGATTTTGAATGGTGTGTGCCTTGTTTTAGAAGATCCCGTAGATTCTTTTGGAAGTAATGATAATAATAAAGCTTTTATCAAAACTAAAAGTGGTAGAATAATAGACACCGATCTGATAATTTTATCTATTGGAATTAGACCACAAAGTGATTTGGCTAAAAATGCTAATTTGGATTTATCAGAAAAGGGCTTCATAAAAGTAAATTCAAGAATGCAAACTTCTGATCCAGCTATTTTTGCTGTGGGAGATGTTGTTCAGGTTCAGCATTTCCAAACTCAAAATCCGATATCAATAGCATTGGCGGGTCCAGCAAATAAACAAGGAAGAATTGCGGCAGATAATATTGCCGGGAGAAATCAAGAATACAAGGGAATTTTAGGAGCATCTGTAGTAAAAGTTTTTGATGTAACTATAGCAATTGTAGGATTGACTGAAAAACTCTTAAAAAATTTAGATATTAAATACGATAAAATTTACATCCATCCTAATAATCATGCTGGATACTATCCTGGAGCCGTTCCTATGGCTTTCAAATTGATATTTGAAGTTCCTTCAGGGAAAGTTTTGGGCGCTCAGATAGTAGGAGGTCCAGGAAGCGAAAAAAGAGTAGATGTTCTATCAACAGTTATCAAAATGGGGGGAAGTGTATTCGATTTAGAAGAATTAGAATTAACTTATGCTCCTCCGTATGGATCAGCTAAGGATCCAGTAAATATGGCAGGATTTGTTGCAGCTAATTATCTTAAGCAGGATATGCCTATTTGGCATTGGCATGATTTTGATAATATCTCGGAAAATGGGGGAACATTATTAGATGTTAGAACTAAAGAAGAGTTTGCCGCAAGAACAATTAAAGGCTCTGTGAATATACCAATCGAAGAATTGAGAAATCGTTTAGATGAAATTGATCAAAGTAAACCAACATTCGTTTTTTGTGAGGTAGGATATAGGAGCTATTTAGCGTTGAGAATTCTTTTGCAAAATGGGTTTAATGCCTATGAATTAACGGGAGGGTATAAAATTTTTGAGATGGCTAATGCCACTACGGAAGAAATTATGGCCGCTTGTGGTGGTTCTGAAGCTGTTATTGAAGAATTTGTTCATGAAAAGGCCATTGAAAGTGATGATTACGTAGAAGTTGATGCTTGTGGACTATCATGTCCAGGACCTCTGAATGCATTAATTAAAGGGCTTGAATCTTTGCCTGAAAATAAGAAATTAAAAGTATACGCAACAGACCCGGGATTTAAATCAAGTGTCGAGGCATACTCTAAATTGAATGAGGCTGTAAAGCTATTGTATCTTGGAAAAGAAGAAGGGATGCTAGTGGCGACTTTAGAAAAAACAATCCCTGTTATAGAAGTTATCCCTCCTATTAAGAAGAAAACTAGAAAAGAATTAAGACCTCCTGATGCACCCTCCGTATCAAGTATCAGTGCCGATGAACTATTTGAGCGGATTGGTACTGAAGACGAACCACCACTTATGATTGATGTTCGAACACCACAAGAATATCAAGGTCCGCATGGTCATATCAAAAGTACCAAATTAATTCCTTTAGGAGAAGTAATGAATAATCCAGACATCATCAAGGATTATAAAGAAGAAGAAATAATAACAATTTGTCATTCAGGTTCTCGCTCTATGATGGCAGCTCGAATTCTAGCACAAGCTGGATTTAAAGATATTCGAAATTTAACTGGAGGTATGATGATGTGGCACAGGAAGGGTTATCCCACAGAACTGGAAAAAAAAGGAATGACTGAAACTTATTATTAATTAAATCTTTTTCTGTTCTTCTTTAATTTATAAGTAAAAAAATTAAAATTAAGGCGAAATAATTTAATTCCAAATACATTCATATAATTCGAAAATTCCAATTTACAAAAAAGAGGTAAAAAATTATGAAAGAAACTGCTAAAAAATTATATACGGCTTATGTGGGTGAATCACAAGCCCGAAACAGATATAATTACTTTTCTAAAATAGCAAAAAAGGAAGGATATGTATTAATATCCAAGATTTTTGATGAAACGTCAGATCAAGAAAAAGAACATGGTAGCTGGTTCTATAAAATGCTCCAACAATTTAAAAAGGAAGAAAATTTTGATGAAATGAAAGTTCTGCCAGATGCAATGTTCCCAACTACTTATGGGAATACAATTGAGAATTTAAAATCAGCAATAAAGGGGGAAAATTTGGAATGGCAAACACTTTATCCTGATATAGCTGAGACTGCAGAAAAAGAAGGATATCCCGATATTTCAAAAAGAGTAAAGGGCATTGTACGGGCTGAAAAACATCATGCAGAACGATATGGAAAACTTTTAAAGCTTGTTGGTGATGATGCTTTCTTTAAACGCGGTGAAAAAGTTGTATGGGTTTGTATGGAATGCGGTTATGAAGTAGAAATGAAAGAATTGCCAAAAGACTTTCACTGCCCCTCGTGCGACCATCCCAGAGAGTATTATAGAAAGAAATGTGAAGATTTCTAAAAAGAGTGGAGAATTTTTAATTTAAAATCAAAATTTTTAAAAATCAGACTAGATGTTTTAAAAAACAACAGAATAAGAATCTGTGAATAACATATGAAACAAAAAGAAATTTATAAATGTAATGTATGTGGAAAAGTAATTGAAATTCTTAACCCAGCTGCTAAAGACACTATCTGCTGTAATCAGTCAATGGTTTTAATGGAAGAAAAGACTGCTGATTGGAAAGGTGAGAAGCACGTACCCAAGATCACAATTGATGGGAATAAGGTTACTGTTGATGTCGGTATTTCTATGGGAACACCTCATCC
This sequence comes from Candidatus Thorarchaeota archaeon, assembly GCA_048882645.1. Lineage (GTDB taxonomy): Archaea > Asgardarchaeota > Lokiarchaeia > Sigyniarchaeales > SOKP01 > Loki-b32. The sequence goes on along the minus strand of JBHLRJ010000032.1, from coordinate 22,292 downwards.
TATGACTGAAGAGCATTGGATAATGTGGATTGAGCTAATTTGTAAAGGTAACTGTTATAAAAGACAGATGCTAAGCCCTGGAATGGAACCAAAAGCAACTTTTGTTGTTGCGGACACCAGTGGGTTAATCGCCAGGGAATATTGCAACCTTCACGGGCTCTGGAAAGGGACTGAATAAATTAATTATACTTTTTTTTTATTTTTTTAAAATATTTTAAAATGAAGAAATTTTAAGATCATAAACCACAATTAGTTTTATCGTAATTGCAGATTTATTCTGCTTTTGGAAGAATGATTGTATTCTTACAACTATTTGTAATTTTATGTTTTGGGATTGTAATTATTGCACTTTTTCGCGAGAAAACAGATTTTTTAACTTATAGCATGGTAGCTATGTTAGCGGCGGCTACAGCAACGTTTCTTTTTGCTCCCGAATCCGTACCTATTGAAGAATTTATCCTTTCGATTGACTGGCCTGTTATTTTCTTCTTAATTTCAATCTTTACGATAGTCGTAATTTTGGAGGAACAGCTTATTTTTCAGGAGATAGCACGTAGAATCACTAAAAAATTTCACACAAACACTCGTCAGTTTTTTTGGGTTATTTGTTTAATTTCAACATTAAGTGCAGCTTTTATTGAGGATGTTTCAATAGCAGTAATATTTATTCCCATGATAATTACCACAAGTGAAAAAATGCGAATTAATCCTACTCCAATACTTTTAGGAATGACAATATGTATTAATCTTGCAGCCACTTTAACGCCATTTGGATCTGCACAGAATATTCTAATAGCAAACAAATTTTCGCTATCCACTAGCTGGTTTTTTATAAATTTATCAGTCTATTTCATAACGGGTACATTACTAACTTTATTCCTATTAGATTTTTTTGTTCTTAGAAAGCACTTAGATGAAATTTGGATTCCTCATTGTGAAGAATATGAAGAACCTTTAGAAACAGAATATTTGGAAGAACATGAATTAATCATTGTAGAAGAGCCAATTAATCCTAGGGTTTTTTATCGCAACTTAGTTGCCTTATTTATCTTTTTTGTATTGTTAATGGTGATACCAAGCATTCTTTTTGTGGGACTGTTTGGAATGTTATTATTTGTGTTTGTTAATCCACGAAGGAGTGAGTTCAATAGAAGAAAACCAGATATATCATATTACTTTTCAAAAGTAGATTTTAAATTACCATTCTTTTTTATAAGTTTATTTGTTCTTATATTTTGTTTCGAAAAAGTTGGTCTTATTAGCCTTATAGAAGATTTTGTGGTTAATATATCACCAAATAATCTTTTCTTACTATGTATATTAGTTCTTGTTATAACTTCAGTGCTTTCAGCATTTCTCGACAATGTCCCTGTAACCGTTCTCTTCATTCCCATTATCCAGGTTCTGACATCAACATTCGGTTTTTCATCAGTACCATTGTTACTAGCATTTATTTTAGGAATAAATTTGGGAGGTAATTTTTTGCCTCAAGGTAGTGCTGCAGACATGATGACTTTGGATCTATCTACTAAGTATTGTGTCGAAGGGATGAATTATAGAAAATTATTGAAAGTTGGAGGACTTTTTGCATTATTACATATAATTTTAGGAGTTGGGTATCTTGCGTTAATAATTTTCATTTTCTTTTAAAAATTTCAAAGTATTGAATATATTTATGGATATCTTAAGAAGATGAGTGTAAAGAAAGCAATAATTTTAGATAGAGATGGAACCGTAATAGAGGATAAAAATTATACTTATAAAATTGAAGATTTAGAATTTTTACCAGGAGTTATAGAAGGTCTAACATATCTTCAAGAAGAATTCGTATTCTTTATTGTTACAAATCAATCTGGTATCGGTAGAGGATATTATACAGTGGAAGATTTTCATAATTTTAACAATTATTTAATTGATTAATTGAGAGTGGAGAATATTGAAATTATTAAAACTTTTTACTGTCCACACAAAAGGGAAGATAATTGTGATTGTAGGAAACCTAAAACGAAATTTATTGAGACGATTGTTAATGAATTTGATGTTGATATTAAAGAATCGTGGATGATAGGTGATCATCCATCTGATATACAATTTGGGATAAAAGCAGGCTGTAAAACGGTTTTTCTCACCACAGGGCATGGGATAAACATTTAGACGAATTAAAATCACTTGGTATAAATCCAACAATAATAACCAATAATTTTTTAAAAACAGCAAAAAAGATTATAAGCTTTCTTTGATTTAAAGAAGAAAGGTGCCAGAATGTACTCTCTGCTTAATTTTAAAAAACGATCATTATAAAGACTTAAATTTATTTTTATCAATTATCAAAAAATGAATACTGTTTGAGATTTTAATGTATTATAGAAAACTTAATAACTCAGAAATGTGGGATAAAATTCAGAAATTAAGATATCTAATTAAGCTGGAATCCAGCTTCAAGGAAAGAACCTGTTGGAAATGTAGTAAAGATCTTAATATTTATGATTTCTTAAGTGATAATGTTGACTTTTCTCCTGAATATATCTTAAAATTATGGCAAATGCCGATTTTAGAATTTCATTGTTGTGAATGTTTTAAAAATCTCAAAATTGATGAACTTAAGAAAATAGAACAAGAATTAGAGTCACGAGTATGTTTGAATTGTAATACTCCAATAGATATTTACAAATTCAGCAAATTTCATAATTATTTAAAAATTCATGAGTTAAGAAAGTTATGGTTAGATGATAACTTTAGGGTCTTCTGTGATAATTTGTGTCAACGTAAATACTACAAGACATATTACAATTTTCCTAAAAAAGAAAAAGAAAAAAACAAGATCAATTGAGAAAGAATATTTGAAGTTATTTTTGATGGTTTTTTTTATTTAATTTCGAATTATCCTATTCATTATACTTAGACTTGTTATTTCTGATAACAATTAACTCTTTTTTAAAATCTGAATTGATTAAGAAAAAAAGAGAAAAAAAAAGCTGATTTATATTTTAGTAAATTGACTTTTTAACGCACCACAAACAGGACAATGCCAATCATCTGGAATTTCTTCAAATGGTGTGCCCGGGGCAATACCTCCATCAGGATCTCCCTTCACTGGATCATATACGAAACCACAAACTTGACACTTGTATTTTCCTCCAAGTTCCTCACTTGATTTTAAAACCTTTGGAGCAGGTTCACCTTCTTTTTCCTCAACCTTAATGTCCTCCCTAGGAAGTTCATATAAATTAGGCATTGCATGTTCATATTGTTTTAAAAGGAACCTGGATATAACAATTCTTTGAATTTCTGAAGTCCCCTCATAAATTTGGAATAATTTTGCATCCCTAAATAATTTCTCAACAGGAAATGTTCTAACATATCCATAACCTCCATATATTTGAATTGCTTCTGTGGTAACATTCATAGCTACATCTGATGCAAAAGCTTTTGCTATAGAGGAAGCTAAGTTACTATCTCGTCCCAAATCTCCTTCCGAGGCTGCTTTATATGTGAGTAAACGAGCAGCTTCAATATCTTTATACATATTTGCTATTTTAAATTGAATTGCTTGATAATTTGAAATTGGTCTTCCAAAGCTTTTCCTTTTAAGAGCATAATCAATCGAATATTCCATAGCAGATCTTGCACACCCTATGGCAAAAGCAGCAACTGAAGGTCTAGTATTTTGAAAAGTTTGCATTGCAACAACAAAACCTTTCCCAGGTCTGGCTAAAACATTTTCCTTAGGAATTTTCACATCCTTTAAAACTATTGAGCATGTATTTGATGCTCTCTGCCCTAGTTTAGGAATATGATGCCCGGTGGAAACGCCATTAGCATCAGTGGGCACAATAAATCCCGCAATTCCACGATGTTTCTTCTCAGGATCAACAGTAGCAAATAGAGAAATATAATCAGCATAACCTCCATTAGTAATCCAATATTTAGTCCCATTTAAAATAAATCCATCACCGTCGGGTACCGCTCTACATTGCATTCCTGCTACATCAGATCCCATACCAGGTTCAGAAGTGGCAAAAGCAATTAACTTAAAATTCTCAGTAATATCTTTTAGGACTCTTTCTTTTTGTTCTTTATTTCCTCCAATAATAATTGGAGTTGATCCTAAATCGTTATCAAAGATAGAAGTTGCTATCCCAGGGCATGCAGCCGCAATTTCTTCGACTACAATTACCGTTTCAACTAGACCATAACCCTGCCCTCCATATTCTTTTGGTATTGTTAAATTGGTTAAACCAGCTTTCCATGCTTTCCGTATAACATCCATTGGCATCATTTCTGCCTCGTCATATGATGCAGCTACCGGTAAAATCTCATTTATAGCAAATTCTCTAGCTTTTTTTTGCAATACTTTTTGCTCTTCTGTTAAATCGAAATTCATAATTAAGACCTCTTACTTAACTCATTTTTTCTACTAATTTATCAACAATTTCCTTAAATTCTAAATCGGAAGGCTTGGGTACAAATTTTATTTTTATTAGATCATCTAAAACATCGATTTTAGTTTCTTTCATTATTTTCGCAATTTCAGATGCAGCTTGGCCGGACCAACCATAAGAACCAAAGGCTAAACCAACTTTATTCATCGGTTTTAATCCCTTCTGATAAGATAAGTACTCGGCGACAGTGGGGTATAAACCATTGTTTAAAGTAGGGCTACCCACTAAAATAGCTTTTGCTTTCATTGCTTCTGTAATTACATCTGAATAATCTGCTGTGGTTAATTTAAATCGTTTTACAGGGATCCCTCGATGTTCAATTTCCGTAGCTAATGCCTTAGAAATTTTTTCTGTGCTTCCCCACATAGTATCGTAGACAATAAGAGCACTGTTTCCCTCAATTTCACCTTTACACCATTTAGTATATTTCTCTACTATTTTGGGAATGTGACTGCGCCAACATACTCCATGTGAAGTGCAAATAATATCAATTGGTAAAGCTCCCACCTTCGGTAATGCTTTGGCAATTAAACCGGATAAATGAAGCAATATATTAGCATAATACTTCTCGGCTTCTTGTAAGACTTCACATAGATCATTCTCATCATCCCAGCGCTTCGATGTTGCAAAATGTTGGCCAAAAGCATCATTAGAGAACAACACATTCTTTCCGTTATTATCAGTCATAAATGAGACCATTGAATCAGGCCAATGTATCATGGGAATTGGAACAAAAGTGAATACTTTACCATTTCCAACATCTAATGTATCTCCCTCTTTTACACCTCTTATTCGATTAAATATATCATCACTAACTTCTTGATGATAATGAGCTTTTAAAATTTCCACACCCTTCTCTGAGGCTATCAATTCAGCGTTTGGTATATGGTGTAAAATTAATGGAAACGATCCAGAATGGTCAGGTTCAATATGATTTAAAATAAGATAGTCAATTTTAGCTGGATCACACACATCCCTAATATTCTTTAAATAATATTCAAAATAGGGGCGTTTCACAGTGTCAATTAATATGGTCGTATTTCCACTCTTCACGATATAAGCATTGTAACTACTACCTCGATGGGTAGAATATCCATGGAAATTTCGGACTTCCCAGTCAACATACCCAACAAAAAATACATCTTTCATCATTTCTAAGTGAGTAATTTTAATACCACCTTTTTCAAGGATCCATAAGTTATTTTTTAATAGTAATACTCATCAAATTAAAAAGTTATATTCTATCGATTATAAAGTTTTGAAGAAAAAAAAATTAAAAAAAAATTAATGAATGAATAAATTTGATTTAGCAGTTTGATTTAGCTAATCTTTTCAAACATGTCTTTTCCTACACCGCAAACTGGACACGTCCAGTCGTCAGGTAAATCTTCAAATTTAGTACCTTCAGCCTCCTCATCATAGAGATACCCGCAAGCTTGGCATTCCCAAACAGATATAGTCTTTCACCTTTATTTTAATTAATTGACTTACTTGATTAAAATTTATACAGTTTAAAAATATTAATTTAATATTTAATAAAAGCCTTTGACTAAAGTTTATGTGCATTTCTTCAATCTTAAAATTCCTAATTAGTCTTATTCTAAATAAAAAAAAGTAAAATAAGAGATTAAATCATAAGTTAAGCTCGATAATCTTATCTTGGTTTAACTTCACTTTATCTGGAGTTAGATCATAGAATTTCCAGAAGATTAAAGTTGCAATTAGCATAAATATTGAGGGAATTAGGGCAAAATGAACGTGAATCCCCCATATTGCTGAACCTAGTTGAGCGGCTAATGGCTGTCCTTCCTTAAATCCAGTAACCGTATGAACTGTTGCGAAGCTTATCGCTTGTACTAATATAGCAAGACGCCCAAAGAATTGCAAGAACCCATTATAAATACCTTCTTGACGTTTATGAGCCTTAACCACAGATTCATCTATTACATCAGCAAATACAGGTGCTAGCATCGTCCAAAATCCTCCGAGGCCAAAACCCCATAAAATAAGCACAATAAAAGCTACGAAGACATTATTGAGGAATATAAACGGAACTGTGAATCCTGTTAGCATTATGCTATTAATCAACATGATTTTTTTATTATTATTAGTTTTTTGAGCAATGAAAGCCCACAGTGGAGATGAAATTAGTGCACCAACAAGAAAACCAGCTGATAATAACGTTTGAATATCTACATTTTGTACGAGGTTGTATTCTACAAAAAAGGGGATAGACGCTTGAAATGATGTCACAAGTGATCTATAAAGAGTATATGTAATTATGAAGAATAAGAAAGATTTTTGCTTGAGTGAAAATCTGAGGGTCTTAAAAAATGATACTTTCTCTTCAGTCTCTTCTCTATCAAGATAACGATCAATGGTAATTTGATCCTCTCGACAACCAGGGATTGAAAGCATTAAAACTACAATTCCAATTATGATTACTAATCCTGCATTTATTACAAATGTAATAGCCTCATCACGCACTATTATCATAGGAGGTAATAAAGCACCCAGTGCAACCCCAATTATTCCGATGGGGGTTTGTATACCTGTTGCTTTTCTTCGTTCACTTACTGAGCGAAATTTATCAGGAAAAAGAGACGCAAAATTAACAAAAAATATTGAATTGAAAGTATCAAAAATACATGTAGAAGCAAGGAACCAGATGAAAAAAATCCAAGCTCCTGAGTGGGGATCTATATTCGGAGGTGTAAAAATTAAAATATAACTTAAAATATATATAACACCACCAAACATTATCCATGGAAATCTCCTGCCCCATTTCCTTGTAAATTTAAAAGGTCTATTTGTTAAATAACCAACAATCGGATCATTAACAGCATTATAGATGGCATATATAACTACTGCTATTCCGATAATTAAAGAATCAACACCTATGGTTCTTACATAAAAGTAATATAACCACGATGTAAATGCCATCTCCATAAATTCAGTTAAGAATTTACCAAAACCGTATGAAGCCATATTCAATTTTGAATGTTCGATAACAATTTGTTCTCCCATATAGAATCACAATTCTTTAAAATTTATTTAATTAAGTTAGATAGGAAATAGATGGATCTGATTTAATATATAAAGGTTTTTCTAAAAATAATTTTAATTTTTGTCAGGAATTTCTTTTTCGACAAAAAATTTCTTAGGAGAACGACATTTGGGACATTTCCACTGAACTCCAACATCCTCAAATGGTATCTCCTGTTCTTCATCAATATATAAATAATTACATTTTTTACATCTATAGATTTTCACTTTCTCATCAACTTTAAATATTATTTTTTCATATCTTTTTCTTAAATCCATTTTTAGGTCCTTTACAATTAGGACATTTAAAATCATCGGGAAGATCTTTGAAGGGCATCTCCATTTCTACCTCATCATATTCCATTCCACAGTTTTCACAGACATAAATATTCAATTCCAATAACTCTCTAAGCTCGTGTTTATCTACATCTTTTTCCATTTTGCTGTAAACATAAGAGATTGCTTTAGTTTCTCCTAATAGGATTGCTCCTTTAAGTTTATTATCTTTTAATACTAATTTTTGATAACAACAATCTTCTTTATCTGCTTTTTTCAAAATTTCCCAACCTCCTACCTCTTCCTTAGCGGGAGTAATGATTCCGATGGAAGTGACTTCTAATCCTATTATTTTAAGTGTATTTTTGGGTGTAGTGCCATGATATTCTACTTTCCTTGTGCCAAGGACAGATGCCGCGACGATTTTTGATTGCTCCATACAAGCAGGAATAATTCCCCATATCTGATTATTATATTCAATACAATCGCCCACCGCGTATACGTCTTTTTCACTCGTTTCCAGAAATTCATTTACAATTATGCCCCTATTGGTGGCTAATTGAGCATTTTTAGCTAATTGAATTCTTGGGCGAATACCTGCCTGGATTAATACAATATCAGCATCTATTTTTTCTCCTCCTTTTAATTTAATACCTGAAACGATTCCATTTCCTAAAATTTCTTCAGTAGTAGCATTTAACACAACTTTTATTCCTCTACTTTCGATTTCATCTTTTAGCATCTCACTACATTCTGTATCTAACTGTTTTGGTAATAATTGAGGGAAAAATTCTACAACAGTGGTATCTAAATTGCTATTATTAATTTGGTTTGCTAATTCTAAGCCAAGTAATCCCCCACCAATGACAATAGCTTTCTTAGCATTTTTATCCCTAACAAAATCTTTTATTTCTAAGGCATCATCAATGCTACGTAACGTAAATACTCCTTTTTTGTTATGTTTCATTTCTACAGCATTTTTAATTGGAGGAACGTTAGGAGTACTTCCTAGAGCTAGTACAAGTTTGTCATAAGAGAGAGGAGAATTATTTCCATCAATTTGAATTATTTTGGCTTTTGTGTTAATTTCATTTACTCGAGTATTAAGACTTAAATGAATTTTCTTATCCTTGTACCAATCTTCATTGAATACAATCAAATCATCAATTGTCACTTTTTCTGAAATTAACTCGGGTAACTTTATTCTTGAATAATAGGGATATTTCTCCAATGTAACCATTTCTATTTCGACATCTTCACTTAGAAATCTTAAATTCTGAGCTGTAAAAGTACCAGAAACATTGTTTCCTATTATCACAATTTTCATAGGTTAATTAGCTTAATCATCCTTTTTTAAGGTTATTATTATGATTTCTAATTATTGATAAAAAATAAATTTACGAAGATGTTCGTAGAAAAGATTATAATTTTTATAAAACAGCTTTATAAGTGAAACTAAGCTAAGTTTTATTTATAATCAAATTAACAAATATAGGTGAAAGAAAATAGATTCAGAAAGAATATCTCATCACAAATCAGTTCAAAAAGTCTATGAGCGGATAAAAAAAGATGGGATGAATAATATATGGGATCGATTTGAGGCTCAAGGATTTTCAGGTGAACCAGATAAGCGATGTCCATTTTGTTTAAAAGGTGCTCGCTGCGATTTATGCTCTAATGGTCCTTGTAGAGCAGATGCATCTATAGATAAGCGGGGAGTTTGCGGAATTACTGCAGATGGAATGGCGATGCGAATGATGCTACTCAGAAACGTGATGGGTGCATCTACGTATCATTATCATACTGAAACTACATTAAATACATTAAGAGCAACTATCGAGGGAAACACTCCCTTTAAAATCAATGAGCCCGAAAAATTAAAGACTTTCGCAAGGAGGCTTGGAATAGGAGTATCAGATGATAGTAATAAAATTGCTAAAGACCTTCTTGACTTTATAAAGGCAGATCTTAATCGCCCTTATACCGAACAGAGTATCATAGTGGAAAAGCTAGCTCCTGAGGAGAGAAAAAAAGTTTGGAAGAAATTAGGTATCTTTCCTGGTGGAATCTACGGAGAAATGATGTTTTCCTCAAGTTCATGTTTAACTAATGTAGATGGATATTATGCCAGCCTTGCTATGAAAGCTATGAGATTAGGGATAGCTATGGCATATCAAAGTCAAATTGTAAATGAATTCCTACAAGATGTTATGTTTAATATTCCTAAACCCCATAAAATGCGTGTAAATCTCGGGGTTTTGGATCCTGATTACGTAAATGTGGTACCTAATGGACATGAACCATTTTTAGGTTTTGCAATGGTACAATTAGCCCGAAGACCAGAATGGCAAGAAAGAGCTAAAGAAGTAGGAGCAAAAGGATTACGTATAATAGCTAATATTGAAACAGGTCAAGAGATGATTCAGCGATGGGAAATGGATAATATTTTTTATGGATTTACAGGAAACTGGATCACGCAGGAAGCTGTGTTAGGGAGTGGTTGTATTGACCTTTTCGCTTGTGATATGAATTGTTGCATGCCTATTGATCCAATTTACGCTGATAAATACAAATTTAAGCTAATTCCTGTTTCTGAAGTTGTAGTTTTCGAAGGCATCAATGAAAGAGTAGATTATGTGCCAGAAAAAGCAGAGGAACAGGCTGCCAAGTTGCTTCAGATGGCTATTGATAATTTTAAAGAACGTCGAAAGAGTATAGAACCGATAACTGGATTGGATATGAATGAAGCCGTAGTAGGATTCTCTAAGGAAAGCATTTTAACTGCATTAGGAGGTACATTAAGTCCCCTATTAGATGCGATTAAAGATGGTACCATTCGGGGTATCGCTGGATTAGTTTCATGCACAACTCTTAGAGATACAGGTCAAGATGTCCATACTGTACGAATAGCAAAAGAACTAATAAAGAGAGATATGTTGGTGTTATCGATGGGATGTGGTAATGGGGGTCTTCAAGTAGCAGGACTTTGCTCTCCTGAAGCGAGGGAATTAGCAGGATCGGGATTGAAAAAGCTATGTCAGTCGCTAGGAGTGCCGCCTGTACTTAGTTTTGGTACTTGTACAGATACAGGACGTTTAGCAGACTTAGTTGGTGCTGTTTCTGATGCTTTAGGAGGAGTTGCGATTCCTGATTTACCAATAGTAGCAGTTGCGCCAGAATATATGGAACAAAAGGCTACAATTGATGCTATATTTGCTTTAGCTTTTGGATTATATACTTATGTTAATCCTGTACCCACAGTGACAGGAGGACCTGATCTAGTTAAACTCCTTACGGTAGATTGTAAGGATATAACTGGTGGAATTTTACATATAGAAACTGATCCTATACTAGCAGTTGATACGATGCTTGAACATATAGAATCCAATCGGAAAAAGCTCGGCATTTAAATTTTAATACATTTTTTTTATTTTCAAATTAAACTTTGGGCAACCACCATTTAAAAATTAGTCAATTAGGTGTTCTTTTCATTTCCAAAATCATCTTATATAAATATAAAATTATTAGATAAATATGCCAATAAATCTTCAAAAAATTGATGTTCACCATCATATTGTACCTAAGGAATATCTAGCAGATTTAGCCTCTTTAGGTATCAAGAATGCTGTTGGTGAACCATTCCCTCTGTGGGATATTGAAAATACTCTTACTTTTATGGATAGGCAAGGAATAGCTATAGCAATTAATTCAGTTTCTGCACCAGGTATTTTTTTGGAGATAATGATTTTACGCAGAAGTTAGCACGCAAATGTAATGAAATCTCTGCTTACATAGTAAATACATACCCAAATCGCTTTGGTACATTTGCCACTTTACCCCTACCAGATATAGAGGCATCTATAGTTGAATTGGAATACGCCTTAGATACTTTACAATTAGACGGGGTGGTTTTACTTACTAATTTTGCGGGGATATACCTCGGAGATGCCCATTATGATGATCTTTTTTATGAGCTAAATCGCAGGAAAGCTGTGGTTTTTGTACATCCATATGTGCCTCCTTTGGATACAGTGCCCATGATAGTAAAACCCGCAGTTTTAGAATTCGTTTTTGATACCACAAGGGCAATTGTTAATCTTTTACATAGAGGTGCAATAAAACGCTTTCCGGATATACGTTTTATATTTTCGCATGGAGGAGGAACTGTTCCCTTTTTAACTTGGAGAATTACATATGGAAATAATAAGATAATTAATCAGTTAAAAAACTTTTATTATGATATTGCCGTGTCAGCAACTCCCTATACACTAAGTTCCCTGTTGAGTTTAGTGGAACCAACACATTTATTATATGGAAGTGATTATCCTTTTTTACCCGAAAGAGTTGTAAAACAAATGAATGCAGGTCTTCAAAATTATGATTTTAAAAGAGAAACCTTTATGAAAATTGTCCACCAAAATGCTATTACTTTATTTCCAAGGTTTAAGGAGATAATTATTTAAAAATTAAAAACAAGTCAAGAATCCGTTGATGAATTTTTAAATTTCTTGCTTTCTTGATAACCTGTTCCGATTATTTTACCAATTTTATAATATTGATATCTGAATTTTCCTATTAATTAAAATTGCATAGGAAATCATTCATTTATTGAACTACTCAAGTTAAGGAGGATTTTTCCATCATGTGATTGTTGCAACTAGAACATGTTCGAAATTAAAAATATATGAACTTATCCTTTCACTTTAATTATGACTGAAGTAAAACAACAAAGAAGAGTTAAAAGGAATTTTATTCAAATTGATGAGGATCTTTGTACTGGATGCGGAAATTGTGTCGTTACATGCGCAGAAGGAGCTTTAGAAGTTATAGATGGAAAAGCGAAGGTTATAAATGAAATTTTCTGTGATGGATTAGGTGCATGTATAGGTGAATGCCCAGAAGGCGCTCTTGAAATAGTTGAAAAAGAAGTTTTGGAATTTAATGAGGAGGCAGTTGAGAAACATTTAGAATCCGTGAAGCACCAAAAAAAAATCGAAATTGAGCATTCGAGACAAGTTGGTGTAGAAAATACGTATCAATGTGGGTGCCCATCAGCCCAAACAATGGTTTTTGATGAACTTGAAACTCAAACAGAAACAATAGGAACAATCCCTTCAGCCTTACGACAATGGCCAGTTCAAATGCATTTAATCAATCCTCGAGCTCCATATTACCAAGGTGCTGATGTACTTCTTTCAGCGGATTGTGTTGGATATTCTTACGGTAATTTTCATAGAGATTTTCTACAGCATAAGTCTATCGCAATAGCTTGTCCTAAACTTGATCAAGGAAAAGAGATTTACATTGAAAAAATTAAATCTTTGATTGATGATGCCAAAATTAACACCCTTACAGTTGCTATTATGGAAGTCCCTTGCTGTTCGGGTTTAGTGGCATTAGCTCAAGAAGGTGCTAAACAAGCTAGCAGAAAAGTTCCTATAAAATATATAGTTATAGGCGTACAGGGAAAAATCTTAAAAGAAGAATGGTTATAAATTTTTTTCTTTTTTTTAATTTTATTTTTATTTTTCAAGCAAGACTTTCTTTTTAATAATCTTTCTTAGCATTACTGAAAGAGCGGATTTAGATTTCCCCAATTGGTTAGCCAATTCTTCTAGTGAAATTTTACGTGGGATTTCAAAAAATCCCAAAGAGATGGCACGATCCAATATATTTAATTCATCTAAAGTTAAATTATTTTTATCATTTTCAATTTTATATGGAGAATTTCCAATTCTTAGTAATTCAAAATCGATTTTTTTCTCTTCGAATATTGATAATAATTGATCTATCCGTTGCCTACTTGATATCAATCTCCAAAAAGCATAACCTTCTTCAACTCTTATAGGAAAATCAATTAAAACACCACATTTAATTATTGCATACAAAAGAAAGGGATCCTTTGTTTTAACATTAACTCGGGTTTTATTTTCTTCTTTTTCCAATACACTAAACTCAAAAACAGAAGGATGGTTTCTTATTGCTTCAATTATTATATCTATATTATAATACATAAGCTCTATTATCGAATTTCCTATAGATCTTTCTAAATCATAAGGAAGAAAATGAGCTATTTCCATCCGTACATCGGGAAATTCTCTAAAAATTTCAGATATCCATAATTGGTCAGGAAATTTTATTTTTACTCGTGCTAGACTTGATTTATCTGCTTCCATCTTTGAATAATAGTTTTTGAGAATTTAAAACTTTAATTTTGAGAACAATAATTAATAAAAGAATTTGAATTGTAATAATATGATGGAAAGCAAGAATCTATTATTAGGGATATGTGGAAGCCCAAGGAAGCAAGGGACAGATTATGCTATTCAATATGCTTTAGATTATGCTAGTAAAAAGTTCGGATTTGAAACAGAATTTTGGACTGTTAAGAATAAAAATATAATGTTTTGTACACATTGTGACTACTGTATTAGAGAAAAGAAGGGGTGCATAAATAAAGATGACATCCAAGATGTATATCCGAGAATAGAAAAGGCTAAATATCTTTTTATAGGAACACCTGTTTTTCAGGGAAATCTATCGGGACAATTGAAAACGTTGCTAGATCGATGTAGGGCTTTAGTGGCAAAGAATTCAGATGTGTTTAAAAACAAAGTAGGGGCAGCCTTGGCTGTGGGGGGTGATAGAAATGGAGGACAAGAAATTGCAATACGAAGTATTTTAGACTTTTATCAGCAAAACCATGTAATATCTGTATCCGGAGGAGCCTTTGGGGCAAATTTAGGAGCATGCTTATGGAGTAGAGATTTAGGGAAAAGAGGAATTGAGGAAGATGAAGAGGGTTTAAGATCAGTGAGAAAAGTAGTAAAAAGGCTGGCAGAAATTAAAGTACAATTTGTCAACAAATTATGATTTAATATAGAAAATTATGATAAAGGTTAAGAGATACCAAATTTTTAGGTCACCCAATTTAGATGAATAATACTTTTATGAATAATGATTGACCCTATAAAACAATATAAAAGGCATCTTGGATTTGCATTACTAATAGCACTTATAGGTATTGGTCAGTTAGCATTCGTAATTGGGGGGCGTTCCTGGTTAATCTGGAATGATAAAGATGCGCAAGGATCTGAAATCGTTTCGATTCCTCGAAGTTATCTATTGCCTAATAGATACATTATTATTGCTGAAGCCCGTTTTAAGCATCCTAGGACGGAGGATACCGTTGGAAATATTTCACTAACAAATCTAAATACTGGACAAAATTTTTTTTTACCATATAGGATTATTGGATATTGGATAACAGATGGAGTGAAATCTGCTGTTTTTTACATATCTCTACAACCAGGAATGTATAATATAACTTGGCATAATAATAATTATCGAATTAGCTATTGGATTACTACCCATGGGATTTTTAATTGGTGGGCTGGAGATGATCTATATCCGTATACATCTGAAACTGTTGCATTAGTTATTTCAATTTTACTTGCAATCTTTTTTATCGGATATGCTATTATTCACTATAGAAAAGCCAAAATCGATATAGCTTATCATAAATAAAATATAATTTATTTTTTAAACTAGTTTTTACAAAGCTTATTAAAAAGAATCAGATAAAAATAGAAAAAATAACTATTATTTTACACCAAATAATTTCTTTGCTGCCTTTATTTTAAGGCCATTAACTCCCCATAATTCCTTAAACCAATATTTTCCCTTATGGAGAACGGCAGGGGTGTTCACTAAACAGCCATCTGCATCACAGAACGTCATGAGGAAATTTTTATCGCGAAGTAATTCATGGACAAACTCCTCATCGTCAATGTCTTTTTCAATGTAATTCACATCGTGTTCTTTAAGCCAAGCCTTCAATTCATGACACCTATGACAATCTTCCTTTGTAATAATAATTGGTATATTTGCGTTAGCCATAATTAAAAGATATTTTATGAATATATAAAATTTGCATCTATGACAAGAAATTGAAATGAGTGTAAAATTGAAGCTTATCATGAAATTTTACCTAAAAATTAATATTAAATAATTAAATTTTATTTTTACCTAAATTTCAGTATTCTTTTGAAGAATGTTTAATAATTTATTAGCATCAGATTCATATTTCTAGAAATTTTTTGGAAGATTAAGTCTTATTATGAAAGATTAAACGATAAAGATAAATTTATAAACATCAAGAATAAATGATAACTATGTCAGTGGACGATTTAATTGAAAACCTTGCTAAAACAGTTGAAGGAGAGAAGGCAAATAATGAAAACATACTTATATTTACACTTTCAACCTGTATGTGGTGTAAGAAATGCAAGACCTTCTTGAATGATCGTGATATGAAATATAAATATATTGATGTGGATAAAATTGATCATCAAGATAAGAGTAAAATTCTTGATCATTTAAGATCTAAATATCAAGAAAGAATATCATATCCTTTTCTTATATGTGATAAAGGACATGTAGTTGGGTATAATCCAAATAAATATGTTGAGTTACTAGAAAACTGAGGGGATTCAATTGGATATGGAAACAAAAGATGGAATGAAAAAATATGTTAAACAAGTTGCAGAAACCCAGAAATGGATTTTAAATAAAGACAAGAAAACTTTTGATGATTTAATTGATGGTTTAGTTGATAATAAGTTAAATTTAGGGTATCAATCCTGTCCATGTAGACTAGCGAGTGGGAAAAGAGACCTAGATAGAGATCTTATATGCCCATGTAATTATGCTCCTGAAGATATAAAAGAATACGGGGCATGTTATTGTAATCTTTATATGAGCCCTGAATTTTATAACAAGGGTGTGGATTATATAAATGTCCCGGAAAGAAGACCCATTGATAAAGAAAAGGCAGCTATGGAATATATAGACCAAGCTAAATAAAATTATTTGTTTAGTAAATTAAAATCTATTCTTCCTTTTTTTTTATCTATCCTTAGAAGGATTTTTAATATTTCATAAAGTTAATTCTTAAATACAATACTTTCTCTATTTTAATTATGTCAGAAAAGGAAATGACCGATGAAGAGCTAGAAGATGAACTGGATAAAGCCTTCAAGGAAAATGAAAAGTTAAAAGATCATTGCGGAACTCCAATGCCTAGCAATAGAGAGGTTGGTGTTCAAAGAACTGATGTGAAATTGAAAGAAGATAAATAAATTATTTAAATTTTTTTTCTTTCTTATATTCTTTAGAGTTAAATCCTTAATGAATTTGAATAAGAATCATTTTAGAGAATAAAATAATTAGGCAAGTGGCGATTATGAAAGAAAGAATAAAAGGACGAAAAAATTATCCAACAGATGAAGTTGATCCAAAATCTTTTCTAAGCGATGATGAAATTAGAAGGTTAATAGATAAAAAGGATCATTTTAAATTTTCTCAGGAAGATTATAACAAACTTTATAATTGCGTCCATTGTGGAGAATGTGAGACTGAGCCTGAAAGATTTCTACTTAAACAGAAATATATTGAAGATGGAAACAAATTTGATGGAATCAACGAAATGTTAGATTGCTTTGAGAAGTATAGATCCCCTTATCCTACCAATAAAATGCGAATAAGAAAGCCGAATGAAATTCCTCAAAATTCTGACACACTACTCTTTATGGGGTGCCTTTCAACTGTAAGAATTCCAAGATATACTGAACATGCTCTAAAATATTTGTTGAACCATAATATTGATTTCACAATTCTAGAAACTGAAATTTGCTGTGGCTGGCATTTAAAAATCAGTGGGTTGATAAATGAGTATGAATTCTGCAAAAAGGAAAATACTAAACTTTTCAATTCAAAAGATTTCAAAGAGATAATATGTTTGTGTCCAGCATGTTATTACGTGTTTAATAATGAGATGAAAGGTTTAAAAGCAGATGTGAAATATATTTCAGATTATTTAAAGCCTTCAAAGATAAGAAAATCAGGAAAAGTGGGTGTACAACACTTATGTCAGTTAATGAATAGAGGAAAGGAAGGTGTAGAAAAGCTTGTCGATGAGATCCTTATAAAAAGCGGATATGAGGTAGTAGACATACCCCATTGGTGTTGTGGAGGGGGAAGTGGATGGATGGGACGAACTTCTGTTATAGAACAAATCGCTCAGAAGAGGATGTCAGATTTTGATCAAGCAGGTATTGATTATGCCACTACATACTGTCCATCCTGCTGGTGGATCTTACGTCGTTTTAGTAAACAATGCAAAATTCAACCAAAAACTAAAGATCTATTTGAGTTATTAATATAACTCCTCTTCTATCCTTTTTTTAGAGAAATTTAATTTAATACCAATAATACATTAATTTGATTGAAGTTGGATTTAGACTCACCTAATACTGAAAAAGTAACTACCAAAGGTAGAAAAAAATTTACCTTAAGAGAGTTTGGAGGAGCCTTTGGAGATTGGGGGACTTTAATCCCTTTCATCATTGGATATATTTCAATCGTGGGTTTGAAACCAACGGGCATTTTTCTAACACTAGGTATTACAAATATCATATTAGGATTTCGTTTCAATCTGCCTTTACCAGTTCAACCGCAAAAGACCATTGGAACTGTGGCTATATCCAAAAATTGGACACCTAATATGGTTATTTCCACTGGATTTGGAACAGGAGTTATTTGGTTTCTATTGGGTATTACAAAAAGACTAAATAAAATTGTACAAAGAATTCCTATCATATCTGTTAGGGGAATTCAGCTAGGCTTAGCGTTCATACTAGGATGGGCAGGAATTACCTTATTCATTGATAATTTATTGCTTGGATTCTTATCAATTTTAATTATTTTACTGTTAATAAAGAATAAACCTGTCCCCTCTGCTATAGTCCTAACTTTAATTGGTGTCTTGTTTATAATTTTTTCTGGAACGATAGAATTGTCAGAAATTAAATTTGGTTTCCCAATATTTGATTTTCAACTCCCTACATGGCAAAATTTTGTATGGGGAATGCTGAATGCAGGAATCGCTCAGTTGTTTTTAACACTTACCAATGTTATGATTGCTACGGTTGTTTTAATTAAAGATTTATTTCCTCAGATGGAAAAAAATGTAGATGCAAATATCTTAGCACTTAACATGGGTGCAATGAATTTAATTAATCCCTTTTTTGGAGGAATGCCCTTGTGCCATGGTTCTGGAGGTTTGATGGCTCAATATGCTTTTGGTGCTAGAACAGGAGGTTCTATGATTTTAGAAGGTGTTATGGAAATAATCCTTGGCTTATTTTTTTCAGAGTCTCTTTTTTTACTCTTTACAAATTTTCCAAGCTCAATTTTGGGAGCTATGCTTATTTACACAGCATTTTTGTTGGGGAAAGTTGCTTGTAAAGACTTTAATTTAAAAAAGTTTCCAATAATACTTATTGCAGCTATATTTTGTTTTATTTTCAATATTACTGTTGGATTTTTTGTAGGTCTAATACTATATCTAATTTTTAAAAAAATAGTTAAAAACAATTAATTAAAGGCGTTTTTGAATTATTAGCAGATCCTTGATTGATTTTATTCAAAAACCTTTTTGAATTTGATTTTTTTATAATTTAAATGGAAAATTATTTTAAGTTTTAAAACAGATAATCATATTAGATTTGTAATTAGATGGTGATTTTGTAATGTTTTCTGAAAATGAACTTGATAATATTAAAATAGAAATGGCTAAAATGAAAAATACCATAGTTCTTAAGTTATTTACTGATTTTAAAACTCAAGAAGATGGGAGCAAAGTGAGAAAGTGCATGTCTTGTGATGGAGCATATGAATTATTGAATATACTAGCAAAACTCTCAGATGGAAAATTAAAAATTGAGGAAATATCAACAGAAGAGAATGAAGAAGAGACAAAAAGGTACAATATAACTAAAATACCAACAATATTATTCGTAACTGATGACGGGAAAGAAATAATTCGATATTTAGCGTATCCAACTGGATCTGAATTCGTACCTTTTATAAATAGTATACAATATTTTTCAGGTGTTAGACCGTATTATGCTGATCAAATCATTACTCATCTTAAGAAAATTGGTAAATCAAATATGAAAATATTTATAACTCCAACATGTCCATACTGTCCGATGACTGTACCAGTCTTAACACTATTTTCCATTGTAACTAAAGGGAAGATTTCTTCAGAAATTATAGACGTAAATTTGAATCCAGATATCGGTATGAAATATCAAGTTCAGGGTGTTCCAATGACAGTTATAAATGAAAAAGATGTTATTCATGGCATGTTCACTCCCCAAGATTTATTAGATAAACTCGTCGGTTCAAAAGGTAGAGATTTTGGAGGAATGTATGCATAATTAAAGGGAGGTATTTAATAAAAATGGCTCAAAATGATAGATATAGAGAGATAATTAAAGCCGAAATGGCAAAACTTACTAAACCAGTAAAGTTAAGAGTATACACATGTAAAGAAAAACTTCCAAGTGGAAGTCAAGTAAGAGAATGTATGGATTGTGGGCAATTCATGGCATTATTACGAGTTTATGAAGAAAGCTCTAATGGAATGCTAACAATAGAAGAATTATGTGTTGATGAAAATCCAGCATTTGCCAAAAAATACGACATCACTCGTGTTCCAACCATTTTATTTATTGATGATCAAGGAAGGGAAATTATTCGCTACTTGGCAGCTCCGCAAGGAGGTGAAATTCAACCGTTTATCCAATCTTTGTTTGCTTTTGCAGGTGCTCCTAATTATTATGAAGCAACGATAAAACAAAACTTAAATCGGATTCCACCATCAACGATAAAAGTAATGATAACTGAAACTTGCCCATACTGCCCACAGGTAGCACAGATAGTCAATAATTTTGCTATTGCTTCTAATGGGAAAATTAGATCAGTGATTATCGATATCACAGCAAATCCTGATATTGGTCAATACTATGACGCAGCGGGAGTACCCTATACAATAATAAATGATCAAAAAACATTAGTAGGAATGGTTGGTGCTCCTGAAATCTTAAGAGCGCTTATAGGAGGGAATATTCGTGTTCAATATTGATTTAGAGAGCATTGACTTAGAAAAAACGTATGATCTTATAGTCTTAGGAGGAGGCCCAACAGCAATCGGTTGTGCTATTTACGCTGCAAGGTTTGCAATGGACGTTCTAATTATTGGTAAAACTTTTGGTGGTTTAATTGCTACAACACACGTAGTAGAAAATTATCCTGGTGTCACATCTATTAGTGGTCAAGGGTTAATGGAGATGTTCAGAGAACATATGAATTCACTCAATATCCCATATATTTCAGATGAGATACGAAGTATTAATAAAGTTGATGATCATTTTGAACTTCAATCTTTCTTTCAAAAATTTAAGGCTTATTCGATCTGTATTTCGACAGGATCAGAAAGGAAAAAACTTGGAGTGCCTGGAGAGGAGGAATTTGCTGGTAGAGGCGTGTCTTATTGTGCTACGTGTGATGGCCCATTTTATAAAGATAAAGTGGTTTGTGTGATAGGAGGTAGCGACTCTGCTGCAAAGGAAGCATTATTCTTGGCTCAAAGTGTAGAAAAAGTTTATATTATCTACCGTGGTAAAGAGATACGAGCTGAGCCTATAAACAAGAAACGAGTCTATGATAATGATAAAATTGAAATCATTTATGAAACCAATGTAGTTGAAATCAAAGGAAATACAACAGTTTCTTCAGTTCTTTTCGATAATGGTAAAGAATTTCAAGTAGATGGTGTTTTTATAGAAATTGGCTCTATTCCAAACTCAGATTTAGCAAAAAAGATTGGAGTAAAAACCAATACTAAGGGAGAAATTATGATTAATCGTAAATCTGAGACAAACATTCTGGGCATTTTTGCAGCTGGAGATGTTGCTGATGCACCTTTTAAACAAGCAATTACAGGCGTGTCTGAGGGAGTTATCGCAGCTTATTCAGCTTTCGATTATGTAAAAGAAATGAATATAGAATATTAATTCTATTAAGATATTCTATTAATTACTTTATTTTTTAAATTTCTGAGCCGCATTCGCTACAATACTTTTCATTTAGTTCGAGTTCTTTCCCACAATTAGGACAATTAGTTGGGGTAGACTCTTTATGTACTGCGTATGGATTAGATTCTATAGAGCCGACTTTTGGCTTATCTTTTCGCCAAAAAAAACCCTTTACTATCATTATGATAACTATAATTACTACTATTAATATAATTATGAAGATAATAAGAAAAATAGTGAAAAAAGTACCAATTGTGCCAAATGGATCCATCATATTTATTACCCCAATTTAACTATTAACTTTCTTAAATCTATGTAAAACTATTTTATGATTTAAGTTTTACTACTTTACAAATCTAACTATAAATCTTTTGTAAGTATCAGATAATTATTCTAAAATCAATGCTTTCAAAAGTGTTATAATTTGTAGAACTCCCTTTAGGATAAAATTTGAAATATATTTATGAAAAATAAATAAAAAAAATGAATAATTATTAATCGATTTTCACTTCAACACTATGATACTCGGACTCTTTAAAAGGAACATCAATTTTTAGAAGTCCTTGTTTATAACTTGCTTTAGCTT
>JBHLRJ010000031.1:0-34064 GCA_048882645.1 Candidatus Thorarchaeota archaeon | reverse complement strand
AAATTAAATAAAAACTTTCAATATTATTTAAAAAGGTAAAATAATGCTTCTGTAGTGTAGCTCGGCCAATCTTTCATCTTATGTAAAAGAAGGGGCTCTGCATGCTAGGCTTTCACCCTGGTGACAATACAGACCGTATCGTTTTGTATCATTAACCGGGTTCGAATCCCGGCAGAAGCATAAAAATGATTTACATTAAATTTATTTTTTATGGTTTAAACTTAAATCTTTCACTAATGCTTTTAATTTCAAGATGCCCCAAATTAACCAATATTTTTGACATTTTATTCCCCATTGTTAATGAAATTTATTAAAAATCATACGACAATTTTCACAGACAATAATATCTTATAATTTCTAATAGAAATTTCATTCAATTCACTATTTTTCTAGAGAAAACGATTTAAATTAAATAGTTTTTATGGAAAAGTTGAGATAGCTTTATTTTCATAAAGTTAGAACATAAATTAGGAATAATTTGATATTTTAAAATTTATTTAGGAAGAAAATGCGCCCCCGGCTTTAAGAATTCCGCATTACCTCCTGCGAATATTTCCCGCAGCAAGGATATCTTGCTTAGAATGGATCGAACATGCGACCGCCCGGTTAACTTCCGGAGGTATCATGATATCCAGATACCTAAGCCGGGTGCTTTTGGCACACATAAAAGGCGGGTGCTCTACCTAGCTGAGCTACGGAGGCACATTTATGGTTTTTTTTATATATTTAATTTATTAAATATAATATTTAGCTTTTTCTCTAGTAGTTTACAATAAGTTCAATATAAGTCAAAAATTGAAAATTACATACTATCAGCTTGATTTGCATAGTAGATTAACCATTTTGCCATTGCTTGAAAAGATTCATTTATATTTATGTTTCCCTTTGAAGAACAAAAGACACACTGGTTACATTTGGCTCTATTCGCATAATCATTAGCTATATCGAATTCTACTTCATGATCCTGCAAATCCCATTTCATTCCCATGAGGATGATTGGTATAAATCCCGCTTTTTGACGAATTATTTTAAGCCATTCTGGAATCTCTCTAAATGTATCATAATCACTAATATCAAAGCAAATAAAAGCTCCACTCGCTCCCTTACAATAGTCAGGCAAAAGTTCACGAAAACGTTTTTCTCCTGCAAAATCCCATAATTGCATTTTAACAGCTTCTCCGGAATCTAGAATTTCGGATTTCGTATGAAAACCCGCTCCAATAGTCATTTTGTAACCTTCTTCGAATTTTCCTGTACAATAACGAGTAATCATTGCAGTTTTTCCCACTCCACCGGCACCCGCTACTATTACCTTAAATATCCATGAACTTTGCATTTTAGGGAATCTCGATAAAATTTGTGCAACAAGAATAAGCTTTTTTTATAATTAATAAAAATTTAACTTTAAATATTTTTTGAAAGTGTTTTCCTTTACTAAAGAAATATATTAAAAAAAAAAAAAATTAGAAGTTTAACAGCAAATAATATATTTTTAAGTTCAAAACTATCAAGAAATTAATTAGAAATCTTGTTAAATATTAATAGAGTTAAAGTCTAAAATAAAAAAGATTTTTAAAAGATTTTATTCTATTATTTTTTAGTACTCTATTTTAAAAACTATTAATAAATATAGGTTGTGATAGGAAAGCATTAAAGACGACGACATATGTCCAATATGTAGTTTTCCAAAAGAGCTATGTATCTGTGATAGCTTAAGTGCCGATGAACAACAAATAATCATTTCAAACGACAGACGTAAATGGGGTAGGATTGTTACTGTAATTACTTTTATTGGTAATTTTGATCTAAATTTAAAGAATATCTTAACAAAAGCAAAAAAAAAGTGTGCTTCTGGTGGAACCGTGAGAGATAATGAAGTTGAACTTCAAGGAGATCATCGATTTAAAATGAAGAAGTTGTTAATTGATTTAGGTTTTCCCGAAGAAAATATTCTTATTCAATAAAAGTAAGAAATATCCGATAACAGTTACATACAAATTAAAGAGGAAAACTTGGGTATATTATTAGTTGAATTAGATCTTATTGAAATTCTGTTTTAATAGCTAATATGGATCCAATGATTTACAAAGTAATATTTAAAGCAATTGAGCAATTTGAAAATAAAAATCTCACTTTAAGTTTTAAGAATGTAAGCTTCAGTAATCCGATAACTATCCCAACAAGATTTATAGATGAATTAAAAAGATTAAGTGAACATCATAACAACATAGTGTATTTCCAAAATATAGAAGAAGTCATCACCGTTGGTGAAATAACACAGAGTTATAATTATAATTACTTCTTAGCTATTCTATATATTCTAAAAAAAGATGGAAAAAAACAGGGATATTTAATTGGAAATGTGAAAAACTTAGGGGATATTATAATAGGGATATGGCCTTTTGATCAAGATGATAATCAACTAACTCCTGAAAGAATTCTTGAAAATTACGTTAATATAATCAATAAACCTGAAAATTATAGTAATGTTTGTCTCATTTCTCAATGATTGATCCTTTACATGTTAAAACTTGGATCCTTTTCTAATATATACTTTCTTAATTCATTCTCAGACGGCATTCCAGTCCTAGCACCTAATCTTTGGATCTTTAATGAGGCTGCTGCATTTGCATATCTTATTGACTTTTCTAGATTCCATCTACGAATCCAGTAAGCTACTGAAAAAGCTCCGTTGAAAGTATCACCAGCACCAGTTGTATCAATTATTTTCTCGATCTGAAATGTAGGAATTTTCTTTTGGAAATCTTCAGTTGTTAAAAGAGCTCCTTCCGCTCCTAGTGTGATAATTATCATTGGAATCCCTCTTCTAATTAATTCATTCGCAGATTCTTCTGGAGTATTGCATTTGGTTATCATTTTTGCACCTTCTTTATTAGGAATTAAAATATCTGCTTTTAACAATATATGTTTTAGACTGTCCCATCCTCTTTGGGCTATCTGAGGTTCCAAATCGATACTAATCTTTACATTATGTTCCTTAGCTATCTGAATTGATCTTTCTGCTACTCTTGGATGAATTATTGTAGTATGGAGTAATTTTGATTCAGCTATATAAGATTCCTCCAATTCTGATACAGAAATTTTAGTTGTCTTCATATGGGGTGATTGAATTATTGTTTTTTCTCCATTGCTGATAAAAATAAAATTTACAGGTGTTCTCATCTCCGTTTTCTTCAGTGTAAAAGTAGTATCAACATTTTCTTTCTTAAAATTATTTATTAAAAAATCGCCATAGGAATCATCACCGACTGCGCCAATAAAACCAGATGAAACTCCTAGACGTGAAACTGCGACTAAAAAATTAGCGGTTACGCCTCCAGGGAAATAATTTTCGCTAACTGCATCAACTTTTTCGTCTGGTTTGGGGAAATGGGGAACCATCGCTACCCAATCGAGGACAACCTCACCAATTCCTATAATATCAACTTTTTTCATATTTAACTCAAGAAATTAAGTGACTCATTAACTAAATTAGAAGTATTTTATAATAAAAAAGAGTTATAATCAATTAGAAATTATGTTTCAATTTCTTTTATAGCTTTTTCTAATTCTTCCTCAATATCTAAATATTTAAAATCATACACCATTATCTCATAAGAATTTGAAAAATCACTAAATTTGGCTCTCCCTCTAATAATAATATCTTTACCTATTAATTCAGAAGACTTTTTTTCCAAAAATTTATCAAAATCAGGAGTTTCTTTAATTTGAACCAATTTATTTGTTTCTACTCTAAGTAATTTTTCTGCTTTTTCTCCCATAAATGTAGTTCTAATTGATCCGCTTCCATCATCAATTATTAGATTAATAATCATTCGAAACTCGGTTTCTCCTTTTACGTCACATTCACAGTTTTCAATCTTTTTAAAACAGTTCTTACATGCTTCATATATAGTAATATTATTAAGATCTTTTGCGATAAATCCTTTAATTTCAACTATTTCTGGCTCTTCAATTGAGAATATTTTCTTATAATTCCCAGAAAAATAGGATTCCTGACTTCTTTTTGGTAAATCAGCAATTTTTAAGTTTTCTATATCTAATTCAATAAATTCTAACCCAGAATCATTTAATATTGTAATTTCATTTCTTTGTGAAAAATTGCTATATTTAACTTTAACATTTTTTAAGCATAATCCTTGACCAACTGATAACTTCTTTGCATACTCCTCTGCTTTCTCCCTCCATAAGGTAACTCTAATCCAATCTGTATTATCACTCACCACAAAACCTAATAATGCGAGAGATTCACCAGATTTTGACATAATAGTTTTCAAATTATCTATAGATGTTATCTTTCCTTTAAACGAGGTAATTCCCTTGTAATCTTGAAGTAATTTAATTTCTTTTTTCATATCTGCTTCTATTTGAATTGTTTTTGATAGTTTTTTCACATTTGTACTTCTGTTTGCATGTAAATCAATAACATTAGAATCTAAAGAATTCAACCTTGGATTTAAATTAGATATTGATATAATATCATTGACCTTAAAACGCCCTAGTTTTTCAAGATCATCATTCCAAAATGTTAATCTTATTGATCCTGTTGAATCTAATAGAGTAAGGTTCTTCAAGCTTCCTACGTCACCATCTTTCTTGGTAAATTCTTTTATAGGGGATAAACGAATAATCTTTCCCTCTATGGATATAGATTTAAGATTCAAATTAATATCTCTTATACTTGTTACCTCCGCTTTTATTTTGGGATATTTATTATATTCTATATCATCTGGAGATAACATTAATTTACTATATCTTCCTACATGAATCTCTACCTCATTATATCTCCCTACCCTCGCATTACCATTTACTATTTTAATTAGTTCATTAATTTCAAAATTTGTATCATTAAAAATATTAACATGATCATCCCATAACACTATCCGAATGTCTCCCGTAGCATCATTTAACAAGAAAGAGCCAACATATCCTACACCACCATCACTTTTATTGAATTTATTGACATTATAAATTGCTTTGATTCTACCCACAATACTGATGTTTTTCATATTTTGGGTAATATCAGAAATGTGAATCTCAATATCTTTCAACAAATCTTTATTTTCTTCTTTTACATCAACACCTAGTTCTCTGGCTATAATAAAGAGTGCTCCTTCCTCCGAAATTAATCCTTTTAGTTCCACTTTTTTATCTTCGACCAAGCTTTGAATTTCTTTTCTTGTTAAACCTGTGTTTTCAATAATTTTGTTAATATAAGCTTCTCCTTTCATATCGCTCATGTTGAAAAAATTACCAGATTTTATTAAGTTTTAATTAGCAAATATTATTTAAAAAAAAAATTATTTAATTGTTAATTAAATATTGGTATTTTAAAATTAGAGAGTATTAAATATAGGTAATTTTTCAAGTTTAAGAACTTGAGCCAACGTAAAAAATTTACTATGGAGATATTAGTACAGTTCTTTTTTAAACTATTATGAATACATTTAAAGTAATTCCTGTCATTGATATATTAAATTCGGAAGCGGTGCATGCTGTAAAAGGTGAAAGAGCCAACTATAAACCGTTATCATCAAAATTATTTAATTCCAGTGAACCCTTAGAAATTATTAAAACCCTAAAATCGAAGTATGGATGTTCTGAATTCTATATTGCTGATTTAGACGCAATTATTGAAAATAGTCCTAATTTAATATTATTAAAAAAAATACTAAGAATACCAGGCATAAAATTAATAATTGACCCAGGAATTGTTGATTCAAAAGATATTCTCTTATATTCTAAATATAAATTACATAAAATAATAATTGGATTAGAAACAGTTCAGAGCTTGCAAGTAATTAAAATAGGATTAAGCAAGTTAGGACGACAAAAGTTGATTTTAAGCGTAGATATGCATAAAGGAAAGCTTATTTCAAATGCGTTGGAATTCAGTAACCAAACTCCATTAGAGATAATTACTAAAATTGAAAAATTAGGTATTTATGAAATAATCCTTTTAGATCTATTCAGAGTTGGTCAAAAATTGGGTGGAATTCCCTCCTCTTATCTAGATATGAAGGAAGTATTTAAAGGAAATATATTTGTCGGTGGTGGAATAAAAGATTATCAAGATCTTTTATTGTATAAACAGTCTAATTTCGCAGGTGTGTTGATAGCAACAGCATTATATGATGGTACTATAAATATTGAAAAAGTAAGAGAATTTTTTATTTCTTCAATTTAAATTCTAATCTATAAAAATCACACCTGTACTTGACACATTTAAAGACTTTTTACAAAGTGGACAGCTATGTTTCATTCTAACCCAATCAGTTAAATGTTCCTTGTGTGCTTTTGCCTCACATATTGGACACCCAGTTACCTCATCAAATATTTCAATATTTTTCCCACATACAGAGCATTTTGTCTTTGATGCTGTAAATATTTTAACCAAATCCTTTTTAACATCTATTACAACTTTTTCTGTGTTTTCTGCTGTAGGGTTAATTTGTTTTAATTCATCCTTAGTATCTACGCAAAATACTGAGCCTTCAGTATCATCCTTTTTATTTCCGATCCAAACAACCTTTCCTTTAAAGTAGCTTGAACCTTGGTGCTCTAATGTCAGATTTAACCTTCTGTCTTCCATAACATAAGTTTGTATCACTTTTGTATATTTTAGATCGAGAATAGATGATAATTGGTTAATAACTTCTTTAGGATCTTTGAACACTTCATCCGTAATTTCTACTTTTGTAATTTCTTTAGGTGACATGATAACCTAACAATGATATTTTTATATTTAATAATAATGCTGTAATTTAAATTTTTATATAAAATTGAAATAATTCTAATTTCTAAAGAGCTCTACATTAGGTCACTAAGAACCTAATTAAATTTATAATATTTAATAGAAATACAATTTTTTCTATTTCAGTTTTTATTAGTTATCCTATATTAATAGACTGCTTATTTCAAATTTAAACCAATTAGTAGCTGTTCTAAATTCTCTTGTTCAATTTGCTAAGTATTTGATTTTATTAGCGTTTCGTATTAATTTTCTCAAATATATTTTTTAATGAATTTAAATTATATATGATAAGTTATGCGGAACAATATTAAACTTTTAATCAGCCCAAAAACTGTAGAAGAAGCAAAAATAGTGATTTCAGCAAAAGTAGATCTCATCGATTGCAAAAATCCTAAAGAGGGATCTCTCGGAGCGAACTTTCCTTGGATTATAAGAGAGATGAAAACTTTAATCCCCAATAATAGTGACCAACTTCTAAGTGCAACTATTGGGGATTTCCCAAATTTACCCGGTTCTGCTTCTCTAGCAGCATTAGGTGCTGCTGTATCTGGTGCTGATATAATAAAAGTTGGTTTAAAGGGTCCACAAAATGTAGAACAGGGTATAAGCTTGATGCAAAATGTTGTAAAAGCAGTAAAAAATTATGATAAAAATATTTGGATTGTTACCGCAGGATATGCAGATTATAGAAGAATGGGGTCCAATTTAGATTATCTCTCAATTCCAACGATCGCTTCTGAATCTGGTGCAGAGATTGCTATGTTAGATACTTATATTAAAGATGAAAAAGGTTTGTTTGATTTTTTAAATGTTAATGAATTAATTGAATTTAAGAAAAAAGCTCATCAATTAAATTTGAAAGTTGCTTTAGCTGGTAATATTAGGCAAAATGTTTTACCGAATATTAGAAAAATCAATCCGGATATAATCGGGATTCGAAGTATGGTGTGTGAAAGGCATGATAGAAATAACGGTAAAATCAGATTGGAACTTATTGAAAACTTAAAAGCGGAGTTATTTTTTAATTAATTTAATATTTAATCAGAGTGAATCGATTTTAAAGGCTAATTCATGATAATCTAATATTTCATAATTAAATTCATTAGCGAAATAATTCATCAAGGTTTTATAAATGAACTTTACTTATAATAAAAAACTGTTGAGTTTTTGAATTATTAAGAAAAATGATTATAAATGTTTCATAAAGAATTAGGTATTATCGGCCTTGGAAAAATTGGTTCTACGCTATTAAGAGTTCTGATTGAATCGAAAACCATTGAAAGTGATAAAATAATTGTGTATGACATCATTCATGACGTTCTCAAACAAAGAGCTGAAGAATTTAAAGTAGAATCAGCAGAAAATAATAAGATTTTAGCTCAAGAAGCTAAATATATTATAATAGCAGTGTTGCCCCAAATAATTAATAACGTACTGGAAGAGATTGGGTCCTTAATAACAGAAGAACACGTGATTATTACAATCGCAGCTGGAATTTCAATAAAACATATAAAAAAATTTATAGATAAAAATGTGGGGATAGTAAGAATAATGACAAATACTCCCGCATTAGTGAGAGCTGCTGCCTCAGCGATTTCATCTAATGAATATATAAAACAATCCGAGCTAGATTTTGTTAAAAATTTATTTAACGCCCTCGGTTTGGTCGTAGAATTAGATGAAAAACATCTTGATGCGGTTACCGGTTTATCAGGAAGTGGTCCTGCATATCTTTTTATCATTATAGAAGCACTTGCTGATGGAGGTGTAAAAATGGGGCTTCCCAGAGAAATAGCAGTAAAGTTAGCCGCCCAAATGGTATTAGGGTCAGCAAAACTAGTCTTAGAAACAGGTAAACATCCTGGAGAACTTAAGGATATGGTAGCAACTCCTGGGGGCACAACAATCACTGCCATTCATGAAATTGAATCTGCCAAATTAAGAGCTACACTAATAAGAGCTGTTGAAGCAGCTACATTAAAGTCAAAATCTATGAATGAAAATGCTTAACTTCTTTACTACTTAATAAATATGGCCCCTTCCTACTTATAGAAGTTTTAAATATGTTAATCTCTGGTTTATAGGAATTAAGAACCTCTATAACTTTTCCCTCTTCTTCCTCATTCCTACATATTGCATAAATTGATCTTCCTAATTGATTCATGCTTGCCCCTAAAATCTCTAATTTATTAAGACTAAGTAATAAATCCTCAATTTCATTTAAATTTAAAATTTTTAACATATTTGTATCCTGCACAAATTCTATTGAAGCTCTAATAAAAGATTTTATATTTTTACTATTGATTAGCTTTTTCTGTGCTTTTCTTCCAGCTTCTTTTATCTTGCTATTTAATATAGGATCAGTTAAAATGGACTTAGTATGTATCATTCCAAAGGAACCGCAGATAATTTTCAAATTTTTAGGAAACCGAATACTTTGGGAATTACATGGATAACCTGGTTCTCTTAAAATACATAAACCTCCTCTTAGTTGGCCACAAACAGTACCTAAACCTGTGCGATTCACAACTTCTGCAATATGTGCGATCTTTCCTTTCTCAATATCAGATAAATTCAAATGCAAAACAAGATTCAATCCATAAACAGTACCTAATGCTCCGGATCCACTTGCTCCATATCCACATCCAACAGGTAGATCAAAGTTATGATAGATAGAAATCTTTACTGAACATTTAAAGTAGTTCTTAAGGTAATTATAGATGAAATAGGTAGTTTCAGCCTTTTCATTCATTATTTTATCATTAATATAGATGGTTATCTCATTATTATCCATCTTATCTAATTTTTCAACTAGAATTTTAGTTCTGCCAACAGCACTTAAATTAAAACCTGCTCCTCTTGAACCAATCTTTTCAGGGTTGGTAATCTTCATACCCTCAATTTCATCTACAATTTCAAAAAATCCGGAGATTCTGTGAGGTACTTCAACAATGACTTTTCTCTTAAAAGGTGCCATGTATGTTAAATAACTTAATTTATTAAATCGACTATATATTAATAAATAGAAAAATTGAATGAAAATGTTATGAAAGGAAACACAGTCATAAAAATTGGTGGGTCTCTATTATTCACTAAAAACAAATCAATCAATGTTACTAAAATCGCTGAGATTGTAAATATTTTTAAAACTATTAAGACAGATGGGAATAAAATTATTGTTTGTGGAGGAGGCTTAATTGCACGAGAATATATTAAAGCTGTAAGAGCTTATAAATCATCAGAAGCACTATGTGATACTTTTGGAATAGAACTTTCCCGAATTAATGCCAAATTATTAATAGCATATTTTCAAGAATCTGCATATCCTCAAGTCCCTAGATCTATTGAGGAGCTTTCTACAGCTTTACTTTTCAATAAAATTATCATAATGGGAGGATTGCAACCAGGACAATCAACTACTTCCGTAGCATTGGAAGTAGCGGAATTTGTTGGAGCAAAGGAATTAGTAATCCTCACAGATGTAAAAGGAATCTATGACAAAGATCCAAAAAAATTTAACAACGCCAAATTATTAAAACATATAACTTATAATCAACTTCAAGAGCTAATTTTAAATACATCAGGGGATAGACAAGCAGCTGCGGGAGAATATCGAATGTTTGATACCGTTTCTTTACAAATTTTAAAGCGAAGTAAAATTAGAGTTATAGTTATGTCTGGGAAAGATCTAGATGAATTCATAAAGTTTTGGAAAGGAGAGACAATAATACATGGAACATCAATCTCAAAGGTGTAAAAGAACCACAAATTATTTTAACAGATAAAATACTACTAGAATATATTATAGATTAGGATTTATTTAAGGATAAAATAATGACTCAATCTTCATGGAAAGATCAAATAAAAAAGAAATGGGGACCACATAGCCATTGCCCTGTCTGCGGAAAGGCAATGCCAACTGATAAAAAGTTTTGCAGTCAAAGTTGTAAAGATAACCTAATGGAACACGAAAGAAAGAAGAAAAAGAAAGGAAGATTACAATGCATTTTTCTCGTAGTAATGTTAGTCGGTATGATGCTATTTCTGATTGTCCCTAGTCTAATAGGCGGTGGCTAGATAGAATATCCTCCCTTTATTCTAGATTTGAAATAAACACTTTAATATTTTAACGAAAAAACTATAGCGACAAAATGATTTATAATAATTATAAATTATATACACTAAAAAAAGCAGAGATAACCAAGCCTGGTCAATACAGCTCCTATGAATAAGAGCTCATGACTATCGGTGTCGGACTCAAGCTCCCTTTTGGAATAAGACATCCGATCTCATAGGAGTGCGTGGGTTCGAAATTCGTATGGATCTCCCATGCTCTCGAGAATCCCACTCTCTGCATTTTTAATCTTCAATCAAATTATTTAAAATCTCATTTAAGAAGTTGATTAAGGATTTGGCAATTTTTTTATCTTCAATTTTGTTCTTTACAAAAAACAAAAGTAAAACCGGGGCATTTAATGCTTTTGAAGCTTTTTCGACTATTATTGTACTCAAAAGCTTAGTATTCATACCAAATAGATTATAAGAAGCTGAAGGTGATTTTATGCCTTCAATTATTGGGGGATTCCCTAGAGTCACATTGCCAATTCCCATTTCCTCTTGATCAGAGATGAGTAATAAAAAACTTTTATATAACTTATAGAGGTTTAAATGAATTTTAATTTCATTAATTTCTACATTTCGCTCTGCTAATAATTTCATTTTTTTCTCTTAATGTAATTTTTATTCCCTTAAATTAGTTTCATCAATCATTTGAAAGAACTACATCAGAAAGTCTTTGTCTCCTAATATCAAAATCGTGATCTAAATGAATTGTTAAACAATGTTGATCCTTATTTCTGAGATTTTTATGAACATAACTTACGGGAACAATAGGTAACTCTGATTCCAAAACTACCTTTTTAGGGACCGGAATCGGAATGACTGCTTTACATCTTTCACAATTTACTAACACTACCTTCATGTCAGGGGATTCGATTTTTTTAATCCGCTCTAGAATATCTGGGGATAGTTCTGGAGAATCTGCTGAGATCTTAACTTTTCCTTTAGGGGGTTCAGGAACGGAAGGGATGCCAAGATCTATATTTTCTTTATTGGAATAATCATCTTTTTTTTCTTTTGTTTTTGATTTTGAAGTGGCACTTATTTCTCGATCCTTATGTTTAGGTGAAATTTGTTTATCTTTTAATTCTTTATCCACAGTCTTTTTTTTCTTCCTAGAGTTATCCTTAATTACCAAATCCATCACTGCTATACAATATTAGGTTTACTTTACGACATTTTTTTTTTAAAAAACTAAAAAGCTGTAATACTTCGATTAATAATTAGACACCAAAGATTTGTCTTAATTCATTATATATTTTGGATAATTCTGAAATAATTTGAGAATTATTTTGTTGAAGATAATAATTAATATATCCTGCTAATCCTCCCTCAATATCATTAACCCACTCTAAAAACGATTTAATTTCCCCACTTAGCTGAGGATCTATGCTTGTAGATCCTTTAGTAGTAGATCCTCCCCCTTGATATGAATTTTGTCCTAATTGCTCATTAGAATCTAAGTAAGGAGTTTTTGAGCTCATAGTACCGACAGCTCTTTGAACATCCATAATTGCTCCCCGGGCATCTCCATCCGGTTCAAGATAGCAAATAAGTTTATGTTCATCATCTTTAGCAGCACATATACTCCCTTCTCCTTTCATAGATAATGCAACTAATCTTTCTGACTCACACTGTAATACTGAATATTTAACTCCTGATATCATTATGAATTGGGCATTTTGCCCAGTCCAACTTGATATTACTCTGCTAACATCAGCACTAATATCCCAATTATCTGTTGTATATATAATTTCTGAACCTTTAATTACCGCTGCTGCGAGTATGCTTGGATCTCTCTGCATTAAATTATAAACAGCAGTTGCTGGATCTGTTGGCATCTTATTTTCCTTTGCTTGAGATTTTGTGATGTGTGTTTAAAAATTAGTGAAATTACATTTTATATTATAAAATAAATATAAACTAATTTAATAAAAATTTATCTATAACAATATTGTTCTCAATTTACCCTTTTTTTCTAAAATTAATTCTCCCAAATTTAGGTTTGTAATCCAAATTGGCTTTATCTGAATCTTCTTGAATTGCTCCTAGATCTTCTGTCTCAAATTTAAGTGTATTTTCATAGAATGACTTATGTAAAATATCTTGTTTTTTTAAATTTTTTAAATGATCTTCAAGGTTTTGGGTGTTTTTGAATATTCTCCCGCATATATGGCAAACCGGGGACTCTTTATCTAACAGTCCTTTGGGAGTTTTAACAATAATCTGAAAATTTTTCTTACGCCTTAAATTACCAAGAGATTGCCGACAATAATGTCTGATCAATTTTCCATAAGGAGGATAATTAAAAAAAACTTTACTTCCATGCCTACATTCCCAATATAATACATCTGCACCACACTTTTGACATTTAGTCTGAAAAGATCGAAGATAACAATGTTTACCGTGTGATTTATAATAATGTCGCATTATATTAGGAGAAAGAACGATCTTATTAAAATATTACCATCTGAAATAGAATTCAAAAATGAAAAATTGAGATTATTATTAATGGACAAATCCTCAAAACGCAAATATTTATATTTGCGAATTCAATTATGAAAATTAAAGTAGAGAATTAAGAAAGGGTTGGCTTAAGTGGATCTTTCAATGGCTCAGAAAAATTTAAATTTATGCCCAGAATGTGGTAACAAAAATTTAATCTCTGATGATACTCGCGGAGAAATTGTTTGTAATTACTGTGGATTAGTTTTAAGCCAAAGAGTTATAGATTCTGGTCCTGAATGGCGAGCGTTCACGTCTGAAGAGGCAAATAGAAAAGTTCGAGTTGGAGCACCAACTACACTGACTCTACATGACAAGGGACTAAGTACCATGATTGGGTGGAAGAACAAAGACGCGTTTGGAAAGGCGATAAGTCCAAAAATGAAAGCAGAAGTTTACCGGTTAAGAAAGTGGCATGTGAGAACACGAACGAATAAGTCAATTGATAGAAACTTGGCATATGCTATGAATGAGTTAGATAGGTTTGCCTCCCAATTGAATCTTTCTAAAGACATAAAAGAATCAGCAGCCCATATTTACAGAAAAATGGCTCATAAAAATCTAATTCGAGGTAGATCTATTGAAGCTATGTTGATTGCTTCAATCTATCTTTCTTGTAGATTAAATAATATTCCAAAAACCCTTGATGATTTCTTAGAATTTGCTTTAGTAGATAAGAAAAAAATTGCCAGATGTTACCGACTAATATTAAATGAGCTCAAACTAAACATCCATGTTTCCTCTCCCATAAATTTTATCCCTCGGTTCTGTGCAGAGTTAAGATTATCCGGCAGAACTCAGAATCGCGCCGCTTCAATTTTAAAACTTGCAAAGAAGTATCGCATTACTGCGGGAAAAGCGCCAACAGGTTTAGCTGGTGCAGCGTTATATGTTGCTGCAATTCAGGAAGGAGAACGTCGAACCCAGAAAGAAATCTCAATAGCAGCAGGAGTTACAGAAGCAACAATCCGAAATAGGTATAAAGAATTAGTTAATCATTTAAAATTCAATTTAAACATACCATGATGAATTTTATTTAGATTACTTACTTTAAATGAAATAGCTATAGGAATTATAGAAAGAATTATTTATCGAACTTTAATTCTTTTTATTACATCTGGTCTTTTTTTATATAAAATTCGATATCCGCAATGAGAACATTTTATACCAGGAAGAGCACTTAATTCTTTTTTACTAACTTCTTTCCCACAATTCTTCCTAGCACATACATATTTCATACCTATTTGAATATTCCATGATTAAAATATTTTTTGCTTGAAATATGTAGAACAAAAATAGGTAATTAGAGAGAAATAGATTTTTTGAAATTAAAATGTTTTAAATGTAGAGCGATTTCCTTTTATCGTCTGCATCAACAAGCTGAAGCGAGTCAAGATCCTTTTCTAATTGATCTTTTTTAATTTGTAAATTTTTTGTTATATCTTCAATATTTTCCAAGGAATATTTCTTTTTAATTGGTAATGTAAATGATTTCTTTAACATTTCTAATAATGTAATGGATGCTTTTAAATCTGTAATATCTTCATTAATCATGGCGATATTATCAGTTTCAGCAAGAAAAACGATTCCATCAATGTTGAACCTTGCTTTAGCTAGTGTCGGAATCAATCCATTTGCACCAATTATTACACCTTTCTGAATTTTTTCACAATTATCCAA
This sequence comes from Candidatus Thorarchaeota archaeon, assembly GCA_048882645.1. Classification (GTDB taxonomy): domain Archaea; phylum Asgardarchaeota; class Lokiarchaeia; order Sigyniarchaeales; family SOKP01; genus Loki-b32. The sequence goes on along the minus strand of JBHLRJ010000031.1, from coordinate 18,985 downwards.
ATTCAAATATTTTATTAATAATTCTCGATTTGTAGAACTTGCATATATTTTAGGAACTTTCGAATGAAGCTTACGGCTACTTAAAGGATAAGCTCCCAGCGCAATTATTAGTTTAATTCCATATTGATTGATTATTTCTGTGAGAAAATTAGAGATCCTGTATATACCCTTAGGTGTCAAGCTTTGAGCGTCAGCAGTTATGAGCATTATATCTCTAGATTTATTCGTATCTTTCCAATAAAGTATTTCGGCTTTGGGCGCAGATAAAATACTGTCATCGACTATTGCTCCTGCTGGATAATCATCAAAAATGATATCCATTAAATTTTTAGCATTTAATTGCCCGATTAACGAATCCAAAGCAAATTTACCCACATCAGCAATACCTGGCATACCTAAAATACAAATAGGATTGATAAGATCTTCCCTAGTAAGGTTGTTATGGTGAATAATTCTTATACCTTCCATCTCTTAGACCTTCATTTTTCAAAATATACCTATTAATAGGGTATTTTTATCCATTTAAAAACGATGTATTATCCTAGTAGACACAAGAATTAGTGTAAAAGTAATATTTTCATAATATCCATTCTTTAAATCTAAGAGATTGCTTAAATTACATCGAAAAGATCAGAAAAAATCAATAATTATCTTATATATTTAATTTTAATTCCTTCAATATGTCTTTAAATTTAAGATCATCTAAAGTAATTGTTTTATATTTATTAAAAGCTTCACTGATTATCTGAGCTAATATGTGTTTACAAAATTCTCTCTTTCTATTCACTACAACATTTTTGTAATAATCTTGACAAGAACAAAATAGCTTTGGATATATTAAATGTTCTTGATTTTCTCCCATAGCCATCCAGATAAACCTATTTGAAGGTATATAAATATATTTCGTAATTCCTCTTTTTAATACTTTTAAAACATCATTAGATTTATTAGGAAATATACTTTCCAAAAAAGAAATAATATCATTATCAATTACTTGTTTATTTTTAGCAAGTTTGAAAACTTCTAATAACAAATCTTTTGACATTTGTATCTTATATAATAATTAGTATTAAAAATAATAAAGGATCATTATAATTTTGTACAACTTATTATATCTTCCAACTAGATATTTTCCTTCCATATCTGGTGCTGAATTTTACTTTCAAAGAATGGCAGAGATCCTAACATTTAAATATAATTATAAAGTAAACATATTTACTTCAAATGCTATTGATTTTAGAGCTTTAAGGGATCCCAAGGGTAAAATAATAAAAGAAGATGATAAGTACTTCGATGAAGTAAATTCTTTAAAAATTAACAGATTTCCAATTAACTACAACATTTCAGAAGAAGAAATTCTTCAGAAATTAAAAAGTATATCCACTTTTAATTCGCTAAATATTTCTAGTGAATGTATAAGAAAGATAGCTAGAAATGGTCCATATGTTGGAAATCTCCTTGATTTTTTCCTACATAAGAAGAGATTTAGTTATGATCTAGTCCATTCGACATTTTACCCATACTTTAATTTAATTTTAAGTTTAATAATAGGAAAATGTAATAATACACCAACAATTTGTACTCCATTTTTTCACTTTTCAAATCCTCGATATCTTGATCCCACTATGACTGATATCTTGAAAAAGTTTGATGCAATTATTGCATGTACACATCTTGAAAAAATTAAATTGGTAAAAGATTATCATATCCAAGAAGAGAAAATAAGAGTCATCCCTATGGGTGTAGATTATAATATACTTAAGAGTAAAAGGTTTAATAATTACCATTTTAAACAAAGTTTTTTTATGAGACATGAAAGGAATTATAAATTAGTACTATTCTGTGGATATAAGAATTATGAAAAAGGTGCGATAACGGTTTTAAAATCAATACCTCTAATTCTTGAGAAGAAAAAAAAGGTTTACTTTGTATTTATTGGACCTTCAACTAAAGCTTTTAATATTGAGCTGTCAAAAATTCAGAAACATAAACATGCTAGAGTAGTAAACTTTTCCCCTGACAATCTAACTGGATATTATGATAAGAAAAAATTGACAGCATTTAAGGAGGCCGATTTACTTTTAATGCCTAGTAGGAGCGATGCTTTTGGAATTGTTTATTTAGAAGCATGGGCCGCAGGAATACCTGTTATAGGTGCAAGGATAGGTGCTACACCAGAGGTAATTAGGGAAAATGTTGATGGTCTCTTAGTTGAATTTGATAATCCAGAAGAAACTGCTCAAAAAGTAATCAAATTGTTAAAGAATAAAAAATTAAGATCAAATCTTGGTTTAGCTGGGCAACTCAAAGTTTCAAGAAACTTCACATGGGATATAGTTGCTGAAAAAACACATCATTTATATCATAATTTAATAGAACCACATAAGTGAAAATAATGAAAAAAATATCTGGAAATCCCTATTTAATTAGGAAAGATGGAACTATTTATTTGGATACAATACCATTGGATGAAATTTTAAATAAATTTAAAACACCCTTATACATTTTTCTTGAAAATCGTATTCGAGATAATGTTAATTCATTAATTAAAACTTTCAGTGAATACTTTAACAACATAAAATTTTTCTACTCTTTCAAGGCAAATTACCTTCCTGAAATATGTAAAATAATTTGTTCTGAAGGTATCGGTGCAAAGTTAATTGGCTTACCAGAACTTAAATTAGCTTTGAAAATTGGATTTTCACAAGATAAAATAATAATTGGTGGCCCTTATTTACCAGAAAACCTCATAAAGTCAAGTATTGAAAATAAAGTGAAAGAGATAATTGTATATAATTTAAGAGATTTGAAAACAATAAATCTAATAGCAGAGAAAAATAACTGGGTTCAAAATATTTGTCTCAGGTTAAATTCTCAAAAATATAATAGTAAATTAGGTCTTAAACTAACCGATAATGAATTGAAAATATTAGAGCATTCAATTAAAACATATAAAAATATAGAGATTACTTCTGTTTTATCTCATTTTGGTACTCAAATGAATAATATTGATCTCTTTGAAAGGAACATAAAATCCTTAATCATGAATTTAGAAATTTTGTCGAGTCATAATATCCATATCAATAATATCAATATTGGCGGAGGATTTCCAGAAGCAACAGTAATGGCTCAGAATCAATTAAGAAGAATTGCTAAATTCATAAAAATAAAATTAGAAGAATCAACAATTAATTATCAAAATATTTATCTCGAACCGGGAAGATATTTTGTAGGGGATTCAGGCTTATTTTTAACAAAAATAGTTAAGGCAAGTGAAGATCGATGGATTTTTTTAGATATAGGGAATCACATTTGCCCCAAATTTGCCAGGTGTTCTTTAAGATTTTACAATGCAACACAGATTGATGAAGCTCATAAATATAAAACATCAATTGCAGGTATTGTCCCTACGGATCAAGATGTATTAGCAAAAAATTATTTCTTTACTCAAGATTTGCATGAAAATGATATAGTTCTTGTAACAAATACAGGTGCATATTGTTTGACTTTTTCAAACCGTTTTCCTTATTTATTACCTGTTATCGTACTTATTGAAGGTAATACAATAAAAACTATATTCGATCCTAATTATGATAAAGATTTTTCACTAAATTAAGTTTAAAAAGGAAATTAATTGCGTAATATCTCAATGATACATTAATTCTAATTTTTTTAATATAATTTTTCTTGTAGTAAAACTAGTGAAATGAATAATTATGGAAACTTTTATTAAAAAGGCACGTAAAAGAGAAATAACCAGACCACAAGTTGAGAGTTTCGGCTATGCTAATATAAAGATTATTGGCTGTGGTGGTGCCGGAAATAATACCATAGATAGATTAATGAAAATAGGAATAAGAGGAGCGAAATGTGTCGCCGTTAATACAGACTGTCAACATCTAGATAGCGTTGAATCTCATATTAAAATATTAATTGGTAAAAATCTTACAAAAGGATTAGGCGCTGGAGGAAATCCTGAGATTGGTCGAGCAGCGGCAGAGGAATCTCGAGAGGATCTGACAAGAGTCTTGAGAGAATCAAATTTAGTTTTTATCACATGTGGGGAAGGAGGAGGAACTGGGACAGGAAGCGCTCCTATCATTGCTGAAATTGCAAAACTCGAAGGAGCAATTGTAGTTGGCGTAGTAACTTTACCATTTGATACTGAAATTGGACGTATTGATAAAGCTAAAATGGGTCTAAACCTATTAAAACGATATGTTGATACTTTAGTTGTAATAGATAATAATAGATTATTGGATATCGCTCCTAATTTACCAATTATAGAAGCATTTAGTGTAGCTGATGAAGTATTAGCTACAATGGTAAAAGGAATTACAGAGACAATATCATTACCATCTTTAATCAATTTAGACTTTGCTGATGTTAGAACTATACTAAGTACAGGTGGTGTTGCTATTGTTGGAGTTGGTGAATCAAACAAAAAAGAAGATCGCGTTGATGATGCAATCAATGACGCTTTAGATACTCCATTATTAGATGTAAGTATTGAAGGAGCTAAGGGAGCCTTAATTCATATTTGTGGAGGAAATGATATGACTCTAGCAGAAGCAAATTCAGTAGCCAAAAAAATATCCGAAAAAATGGATGTTAATGATTCTATGGTGATATGGGGCGCTAGAGTTTCAGATGAATTTGATGGTTTTGTAAGAGTTATGCTGCTTATTACTGGTATTAAATCTCCTCAAATCTTTGGTAGTGGGTATTCAGAAAATCAATCTATCTATCAATCAAATTCAAAATCTTCAAAAGTCACCTTATCTGACGATATTTTTAATATTGGAGAAATTACTTTTGACTAAAGGACGTTTTTAATGTTCCTTTTTATATCTCATTTTACATCAATATATATGATGAACAAGTTCTCTCCGAATGTTCAAAATGAATTTGAAGATATTTTTAACAAAATTCAGTTATGGAAAGATCTCTTTGATATACAATGTGAATTTTACCATGATGGTTGGGCTATTTCTTTAAAAGAGAGAAGTATATATCCTCGATCGATTGTCATATTTAAATTTTATAAAAAGAATCTCTATTCAATTAAAAGTTTCGAGGTCCATCTTCAAAATTATAAGAAAGAGGAATTCCATGAATTATATTCTGTTGAGGATATTAAAACTAAAAAGGAACTTATTAGAGAATTAAGGGATATAATTTACGGTAAAGATTTGGGAAATCATATTTTGAAAATGTTTGAAGATAATTTTTCACGATAAATTTTTAAAATTCAGGTTTATAGATTTGTCTGAATTGTTCTTTCTTTTTTTCGTTATATTTACTTTCGAGAAACTTTAAAACTACATGATGAGGTATTCCATTAATCAGCATAGTTATTGCTTTTCTGGCAATTTGTAAATTATCATAATCTGCTATAACAGATATTGTTTTTCCATAAACAGAGACAAAACTCTCTGCAAATCTTTCAATTGCTTTTCGCATTTCTCCGTTTCTTCCTATAACACGCCCCTTAACCCTCTTTATTCGTTTATCTGACTTCCCTAAAACTACCATAAGATTAATCACCTCAAGATCATAATCATCTTCTAATAACTTCATAGCTTTTGTTGGATTAAATCCCCTATTTATAGCATTAACAATTTTTTGAGCTGTGAAAACATTAAGAGGCATATAATTTAGATCATCAATATTCGGTAAAATTTCGCATGCTCCAGTTTTACTATCTAAATTTATCTTTACTCCAAGGTATGTCTCTATATCTTTCTTTACTTTCCCATCTCTTCCTATCAAAACAGCAATGCGGTTTTTTCCAATTTTCATGTGCTTAATTTGTATCTTATTATCTTTTTAAAAGAATATAACTTTTTAAACCTCCACATTGATGACGTCATAATAAAAATCTTCTGGATCTGGTACATTTATGCCCAATTTTTTGAAGTAATTAAAGATATTCTTTATATCTCTAGCTAAATAGACCTCTGCTTTGGGATGTTGAATAGATACAGCCTGTGATATGTCAATAACTACAAGCTTCTGATTATGGTATAAAATATTAAATTCACTTAGATCTCCGTGGACTAACTTTGCTTTCTGGTATAAAATCTTTATAAAATTTAAAATCTCATTAAACAGAATTGAAGGTTCCTTGGGATTTTTGATATCTTTTAACAAGGGAGCAGGAATTGACTCAAAACCAATGTATTCCATTATTAAAATGTTGTTACTGATATGAATAGGCACAGGAACACTTAAACCTGCTTTATGTGCCCGTTTAAGATTTTTAAATTCTTTACTTGCCCAAAGAAAGATGATTTTTGAAACATTGCGTGGAACTTTTTTAAATCTTGGATCTCCAATGATATACTTTCTCATCCATCTTGAAGTATTATTATCAATTTTGTAGATTTTAACAGCAACTTCTTTTTCATTTTTATCATATGCTAAATATACATTTGCTTCTTTTCCTGCAGAAATAACTCCCTCTATCCGCGATAATGGTCCATTGACCAACAATTTATTTAAATGAAAAACCGTACGCTCATCAAAAACAGATTCAATTACAGCTCTTTTTTTTGATTGGTCAATCCTTCTAATTCTTTTGTAATCAATTTTATTTTTCTCTATCTCATCAATACTCTCATCAAACTTTTTTATTGAATCCATATCATCAAGTTCTTCGAAATCTTCATCGAAATCTTTATTAGACTCTTCCATTAACAAATCCTTATCATTTCTTTTAATAATATTTTCATTAAAGAAGTAAGAATATTCTTTTATCAATTTAGTGTTATTGCTACTTCTTAGGATAACCTTACTTTTTGTAATACTTTCTATAATATATTCTTCATTATTTATTAAAATTACATCATTAGGAGATACAGGTAAGAATTTAATGAGTGATTTTAATCTATAAAGATTTTTTCCTTTTTGAGTATCTCTTCCTACCAATTTCTTTGTTCTCTTTAGTAAAAAGTGATATTTTGTTTGTAGGAACTTAATAACTCGATTCATAATTTCATTTGTGCTTAAATATAAATCTACGCCATATTTTTGATCTTTAATTATTGAAATGTATTGCCTATGATCTTTTTTAAACAAACTTTCGATAAAACTACTTACTTCCTGAATTATAACTGGAATTATGTATAATTGGTTGACGTCTTTAACCCTTAATTGTAAAATTGATGTATAGTAAGTTCCACTACGTAAATTAGAGCAGTTTTTACACAACATATAATTTATCTTTAATTTAATTAACTTCTGCTGAGATATATCCGCATTTTTCTTTAAATTTCCTGTAATAAGAATCTCTAAAGACTTCAGTAAATCCTTTGAAGAATATATCATACTATTCTCATTAATTGAAAATAGGACATCAAGTTGAGGATTTTTTGTGAGTTGTTTTAATATGAATTTCTGGACTATCTCATTCACAATAGTAAAAAGATCATCTTCAGAAGGTTCCTGCCAAACATCCTTCTTTGAATAACTCCCACAATCTAAACATACATTTACACTAAATTCATCTGGTAAATCGAATAATGGATGTTCAAGTAAATAGCAATTAAGACACATTCCATAATGAGGGGAATCTTCATTTAACGTGTTTCCGCATATTGCACAAAATCGATTTGGCATTAGAACATCATCTTCAAGGCCATTGGGACGCCATTAATTAAACTAACTCCGCCTTTTGGTAATAGTTTACATTCAATTGCTTTCTGAATTATTTTTTCTCCCACTATGTTGAAGAAAGAAGCTTCCTTCAGTATATTAATAGCCTCGTTAATGTTCATTAATTTTCCTCCGAAAAATTGGCTTGTTATTTCAATTTTTAAATTACCCTCTTTAAAAACGTGGTTTAAAAGTTCCTCATCACAACAAGCAACTGTTTCATTATCGGCTTTTACATGCACTTTAAGATACACGTTCATAAGTTTTCTTTTACTGTTTTCTTATTTTTCTTTAATCTCTTGTCTAGCTCCACAGGCAGTACATTTCAAAAAAAGCTTTTTACCTTCTCTTTGAATTTGAGTATCCGGTTTTTTACAAATATTACACAATACATATGTTTTGGTATAATTTTCAATTAGCCGGTTTAAGACTTGCTCTTTATATTGCCCTTTCAAAAAAAGTTGCTGACCTCTTATTTCTCCCATTGTTCCAGCACTTTTTAGGAAAATCCCGAGAAAATGCCTTCTATCTCTATTAAGAGTACTAATAATTTTATTGAAATTTGTTATAAATGTATTTCTACTCTCAATTCTAAGTTCCACTTTCGGAATTTCGAATCGGGATGACTTTTTAACATTGTCTGGAATTTTCTCATAAGCTTTCTCCAACAATTCCTCATAATTGTTTAAATCCATTGTTCAATCATCTATTTTTTACTATATTTCTAGAGAATAAACACTAAGAAAAATACTTTTCCATTCCTTAAAATAACATTATGAATTTTAATAAAGTTAAAAAGATTCATAAATTCCGCTGTCGGATTTATAAATACGTGATTCTAAAATTAGGTCATTAATATAGGTTCTTAATTCAATCTCAGGAAGTTTCATCTCTTCTTTCAACTTCTCAAAACTTATTCCATTACCTTCAGTAGTGTGTTGTTCTATTATTGAATATAGTCTCTCTTTTACTTCACTTCTTTCAATATCAATGGAATTATCTTCGAAAAGGTTATTGACATCTATCTCATTTGATGATTCTTCCATTTCATTATTAAGACTAGAGATAACTGAAATATCTTGAATATCTCCTGATTTTATTCTGTTTAATATTTCCGCGTTTCTCAATAAAATATAATTGGGATCTTCTACTTCATTGATAATTTCTATCCATAAAGTTAAGGGTCCCCCCTTTTTACTTATACGACCAACAACATCAACAATCTGACCTCTGTGAACATGTCGAAAATTCTCAGGATCGATGTTTTCTAATATCCCTCTGATAATACCGGTTCCATCGTCTAAATTTAAAATTAATCTAACATTTGAATTATCATCTTCAACTAAACCAATATCTTCATCACCAAATTCTATTAGTTTTTCCTTCTTGTCTATAATTGTAGCAATTATTCGAATTCTTTTCACGATTCCAAAGATTGTATAAAAGATGTTTTTTTCTTCATTATAACTACTGTCTTCAACATGTTTAAGCCAGCAATGAACCGCGGGATATCTTTTATAACTTGTATTTCCACTCATACTGATCCTATACAATTTTTAATAACTTAAATTTAAAAACCTTCTAATTTAGGAATGATTATTAAAGGAGAAATATTTGTGTTTTAAATTTTATTAAGCCTCTTTATACTCGTAGCCTTTTTCGAGTTAAGCAATTTTGAAAATTTATTAGCGGGGGTTCGATTTGAACGAACGATCTCAGGGTTTCTCAATAATAAGGATATTGTAACCGATTTATGAGCCCTGCGGCATAAACCAGGCTAGCCCACCCCGCTTTAATTTAATCTACGAGATTGATTTGTTCTACTTTATTCTTTTTATATATATTACAATATAAACCCATAATTAAATGTTTTACTTTTTATAATATTGATAATTTAGATTTAAAGTGAAAAGAAATCAAATTCATAATAATTTAAAAACAATCTAAGTATGGGTTTCTTAAGAGTATCATAATTGACACTTGATTTTAATAGGGAAAAAGTTTAACTTTAAAATTAAATTACCTAATAAAAAACAATAAAAATATTGAAGCTATATGCCTTTATTTAGTAACCCAATTATAGATTTTTTTCTGAACCCATGGTTCATCATTTCTTTAATTTTCTGGTTGATTGTTTTATTGCTAGTTTATTTATTGAGAAAAAGGAAAGGTGCAGCTTATTTATTTTTTCCATTATTAGCCATGTTTAGAACAAAAAGACTAAACAAGTTTATAAGAAAGATATCAAGAAAAAGACCAAGATTTTGGAGACTTTTTTGGACAATTGGGATTTTTGTTTCATTTGGTTTAGCAATATACGCTTTTTATTTCTTTTTTAGCAACTTTATTAACCTCATTTTCCATCCAAAAATCGAACAAGCTATTGTTCCTCTTATTCCAGGAGTTACAATCAGACTTCCATTACTTTTCTACATGATTCTTCCACTTTTATTCATAATAACCACACATGAGTTTGCACACGGAATTGCGGCAAGTTCAGATGGATTAGATATTAAATCTACAGGGATTCTAGGAGCGGGATTATTTTTCATCATTGGATTTGGGGCTTTTGTTGAAATTGATGAGAGAAAGGCACATTCAAATAAAGTTAGTAGATATACTAGATTAAGAATCGCATCTGCTGGAACATACATAAATGGAATCACTGCAGGAATCGCTTTTGTTCTAATATTATGTTTTCCCTTAATGATGTCTCCATCTTATCGCCAAGCTTCTCAAGTCATTATTGTATTAAAAGGAGAAGAGGGTGGTTATAATTATGGTAACATTTCAAGTGGAGATGTTATAATGGCGCTTAAAGATCAAGGTGCTGCAGATGAGAACTATCAGTATATTGATGAGTTTAAAGGAGTATCGTTAAGTAGTATATTATCTACTAAAGCTGTAGGTGATAATCTGACTTTAATGATATATAATCCGTCCTCTGATCTCTTTCAAGAAAAGAATGTTACGCTGGGTCCTCGATATGATATAGGTATTATGTGGCAATATACTACAAATGGAACAGGGTTAATTATAACGGATATTTTATCTGAAAGTGAGGGGGGAATTAACTTTAATACAAGCTTAGAAGAAGGAATGCTTGTAGAAAAGGTTAACGGAATCCCTATAAATGTTACACGAGGAGATACTGTAGAAAATCTTTATACCTTTTCTTTTAAATCAGGTTATATCCTGACAAATATTACTTTTAGTACTAGTTTAGATAATTTTACATTAAATGTTGGCATCGATGGTGCTGTTATTGGAATTTATACTAATTCTTATTATATGTTTAAAAACGATATCGCAAAATTCTTTACAAACCATTTCCCCGAATTTTTATATTTAGAATTAGGTTGGCTCTTTGTAATTGCTTTTAGTATTACTCTATTTAATATGTTGCCACTTCCTGTGTTTGATGGAGATAGACTTGTTAAAGAATTAATCAACTGGGGATTGGGAGAGGAATATAAATCAATAAAGAAAAAGAAAGATAAATTTGTGTTTAAAAATGATGAAAATAATTATGAGCTGTCAGAATACCGTGTTGAAAAAATCAATTATGTGAAGTTCCTTATAGATGATAAATCAAAATATTTTGATTCTAGTAAAGTTACATTATCAGAAGAAAAATATGAATTGATAGATAAAATTGGCGATGGTTTTAAAGACACTGTATTATTAAACTTACCCGAGGAAGCAAAATTAGAGGAGGGAACTAAAATTGAAATTTCCTATGATTATTGGCATGATGAAAAAAGAAAAGTAAAGAAAATTATATTGAATTCATTACGAATAATAACATTATTTATTGTGGCTGGAAATTTCATTCTTTCATTTGTTAAATTCGGCGGACTAATCTTTTGGATGTAATCAGAATATTTTAGCCTTTATATGATTTAAATGGGAAATTATAATATTTTCTTAAAAAGAGGGAAATGTTCATATTGTGATAATTCAATTGTGATTCAAAGAAAATATTCAGGTGAAAAATTATGCCCGAAGTGTTTGGAAGAGAATATTGAAAAAACTATATATAAGACAATTTCTAGATATAAGATGCTTAAACCTGACGATAAAATAATTGTGGGCTTGTCAGGTGGTAAGGATTCATGTACATTGCTCTCTAACATCAATATGATTCAAAAAAAACGTTATCATTCTGAACCAGTTATAGCATTAATTATAGATGAAGGTATCAGAGATTACAGAGAAAAAAGTATCAGAGTCGCTATAGAATTTTGCCAAAAATTAGAAGTAGAATATAAGATCATTTCATTCAGAGATAAAATAGGCAAAAATTTAGATGATATCATAAAGCGGCAAAAGTCTAAACCAGATTATCAATATGCCTGCAATTATTGTGCCACAATTAGGAGAAGATTGTTGAATGATGGTGCAAAAGAGTTAGGAGGTACAGTTTTAGCACTAGGGCATAATCTAACAGATGTAGCAGAAACATTTTTAATGAATATTCTATACAAGCGGTTAACTTTAATCGCAAATCAATTCCAATTTAAGGAAGAACCATCAAAAATAAACGAATTTTTCATTAAGAAGATTACTCCATTAATGAGAATCCCTGAAGAAGAAATATATCTGTACACAAATATTAAAAAATTCAATTATTACGCTTCTCATTGCCCATATAGAGAAACTGATCCAATTATAAGAAAGCGAGTTTTAGATTTTATTCAAGAGTGTAAAAGATTTAGCCCTGAAATAGAGTATAATCTATTCAATGGTTTTTTAGAGCTGTCTGCCACATTATATAATCAACTCAAAGAAAAAGAATATCAAATGTGTCAAACATGCGGATACCCCTGTGGAAATGATAAAACTTGTAGTTATTGCCGGTACATAAAAGAATTTGATCAATAATCCTTATTAATCAGATATTTTCCCAGCTCTTTTAATTTATCATATCCTATTATTTCTTCTTTAAATAATGGTAATTCAATCAAATTCTTGTTTAAATTAACCCCAAACACTTCCTTTATTTTAGCTAAATTTTTTTGTTGCATATTCCTCCTTGCTTTACAAAACTCGCATAATTCGGTTGGATCTTGATATAACTGATTAATTACCATATTAGAAACAGGGATGTTATTTTTAATCAATTCGTTTAATAACCTTCCTGTTTCGGTAATAGCCATTTCTTCCGCAATCATCACAATTATAAATGAGTTCCGGACTGGATTAGTAAGATCTTCTCTAGCATTTAAAATTGAATTATTTAATCTTTCTAGAACTTCTAAGGAGTTATCTTTCTTTCTATCTTCCCTAGTGAAAAGTTTCTTCATGGCGCCAAACATATTGCCTAAGCGTATTCTCATTTTGATAAGTTTCCCAATCCATCCTGACAATGTTTCTGGTAAGCTTAAAAATCTTAATGTATGACCTGTTGGCGCAGTATCAAATATTATTAAATCATAATCATGTTCTGTTTCTACAAATTCTAAAATTTTACCAAAAGCTAAAGCTTCATCAATGCCAGGAGGAGTCATTGAAGTTAAATCTTCCATATCCCCAAATATCGGCATACTTTCCATTAATCCCGACATTCCCATTTCCTCTATAGGATTTACATCCGTTAATTCCTTTAATTCTGACATATTTACCTTAGGATTAATCTCTAGGGCAGTAAGATTTTCTATACCTTCGATCATTGTAGGTACGCCAGGGATTAATTCAAATCCTAAACTATCTCCTAAGGAATGAGCAGGATCGGTACTTATAATTAGTGTATTTCTTCCCTGTTCTGCAGCCCAAATAGCTGAACTAGCAGCACAACTAGTCTTTCCTACACCACCTTTACCGCCAAACATAACCATTTTTAAACTTAATAATAGATCTCTTAATTCCATTTTTAAAATACACTCCTTTTAACTAAATAATTCTAATCCTTGGGTGGAAATATTAATGGATCCTACTCTTCTTAAAAATCAATCTTATATCGAAGTATAGCTGCTAATCCTCCAAATGTGCTGTTTAGCATTTCTCCTTCCTCCGTTTCGGTTGATAAGATCTCTACTTTCGTTCCAGAGGCTTCAGCTATTTCTCCTATTTCTTCGATTCCGGTTTTAATTTCGACAATATCAAATGAATTTGAAGAACACTTTGGGCAACTTTCCTCTTGGATTTCTCCTTTTGCTTTTTCAAGAAATACTTCTTTTTCAACTCTGCTTTCATTATATTTGCAATTAGAACATCCTAATTTAATAAAGTATATATCTAATTTTTCAGAAATTAAAAGAGTATCAACAGCATTATGATTTAACGCCCTTTGTATTTCCTCTAACCCATAAGTTGCTAAACCAGAATCATTGGAAATCTCTTTCATGAAGCGCTGCATAACCTCTTTTTCACGGATATATTTTACATCTTCCATTTGATCCTTGACTTTTTCAATAAGGGCACGAATTCCCTCTGCACCACCATAACCAATATCCACCACATCAATTATTTTTTCTCGTAACCTATAATCTAGACTTTCATCTTTTACAAATTTTTCTTTTGAAGGACCTGGGCCTCCAACAAAAATACCTTGAAAATTCTCAAAATTTAAAAAAATATCATTTACTACAACAGATATTCGTCTATAAAAAGCTATTTCCGCTTCTTCATTTAATCTTTCAAATCTTCTTTGGGATTGTCCCCCTGCTTGATGCTTTGAATGGATACCTGAAGTAAATTCTTTGACCACTTCAATTGTATTCCCTCTGATATATCCTACTGCAGATTTTTTTCGACCTATTACTAATAAACCATAAGTATCCTTATGAGAAAGCATTTCCTCCAAAGGCTCTAAAAAAAATTCGCTCGCACAGTGATATCGAAAAGTTGTAACTCTATCAGGGGGATCTACAATATACAATTCATTTTTTTCTGTACCTGCTGTATTACTTTGAGGTATTGCTCCTGAAAACATAATTAATCCATTTTCAGGAACTTCTGTAATATTTCTTAACTGACCTAATAGACTATTAATACTATCAGTTACATTCTTCCTAGTCAGTTTTGATTTAATATTTTGACTCTCACTAATTTCATTCTTTAGATGATTAGTTACGTCTGATATCTTCCTATCATATGGGATGTACAATGAGATTAATTCTGTATGAAACCCTTTTTTTTTTCTTAGATCATCTAGCAATTGTTTAATCTTATAGATCTTTAAATCATTAGGTTTCTTTTTTTCTTCTTTGCTCATTTCAATCTATACTGATTAAAAATTATACAAAAGATTAATATTTTTTCTTTATACCAATCTATATAAAGAACTATTTAATTAATGTGAAAACTTATGGCTCAGAATCAAAACCACGGAGTTCCTAAAACACACCCACGCTACCTTAGTTTAAAATTTAGACATAAAATTATTGAGGGTATGAAAAATTTAGTTGTTGCAGAAGCAGGATTGATAGCACATGGTAGAGGTGAATGTTTCGATTATATACTAGGTGAAAAAACAACCATAACAGCGAAAGAAGCAATTAAGGCTGCTGTGGCGGCATTATTAATTGCCAAGAAACCAGTAATTAGCGTAAATGGAAATGCAGCTGCCTTGGTATCTGAGGATCTCGTTAAGTTATCTAAAATGTTAAATATTCCCCTTGAAATTAATCTGTTTTACTATAAAGAAGGGAGAGTCAAAGCTATAAAAAATGTCTTGGAAAAAGCTGGAGCTACTGATATCAAAGGAACAAATGAGGACAAAATGATCGAATTAGAGGGTTTTGAAAGTAATAGAAGAAGAGTGGACTATATAGCGAAAGCTGATGTTGTTTTGGTTCCTCTAGAAGACGGTGACCGTACTGAAGCTTTAAAAAAGTTAAATAAAAAAGTAATTGCAATCGATTTAAATCCTGTAAGCAGAACTGCTCTATGGGCAGATATTACAATAGTAGATAATATTATAAGGGCAATACCTGAGATGATCGAATGTGTAAAAGAGTTACAGAGATCAGAAAAAAGCGAACTAGTAGAAATTTTAAATAAATTCGATAATAAATCAAATATAAAAGCTACTTTGGATCTAATTATTAATTATATTGAAAGACAAAAAGAAGAAGCATTTAAAATTCTCAATAAATGAATTTTTGCTTACGTGATATTCATAAAAGCTTAAAAGTTTCTATTCTTATATCTCAATAAAAGAGCTGTTCTTTTATCAAAAACCATTTGAGAAAATAGTACGATGGGTACCGACAAAGAGACGAAAATCAATCTTTTTTCCTCTAAATCTGATGAAGAAATTCTAATAAAACGTTGCACCCTAGATGATTTAGACGGTGTTATAGAGGTCAATGAAAGAGAACTTCCAGAGGATTATCCTTATTTCTTTTATAAAAGTATTCTTGATAATTATCCAGAATCTTTTCTAGTAGCAAAAAATAGATATGGAAAGATTGTTGGGTATATCATGTGGAGAGTTGAAAAAACTCCCTCCCTAGATAATCTACAATATACCAATAAAGGACATTTGGTGTCAATTGCAGTTTCCCAAGATTATCGGAAAAGAGGAATTGCTAAAACTTTATTGTCCACTAGTATGAAAGCAGTAAAGCAATATAAAATCCAAGAGTTTGTTTTAGAAGTAAGGGTATCAAATTATAATGCTATAAAGCTCTATGAACAATTTGAATTTCTAACTCTTACCATTAAAAAGAACTATTATAGAGATGGCGAAAGCGCATATTATATGGTAAGGAAGATAAAATAAATTGAATTCAGACTTAAGATAAATGAAGAAGATTTAAATTATCTTCCCATAAAATAATTTAATTGAATGAAATTTCTAATCCCTTAACTAAATTGGTTAGCAATTCGTTAATGGGAACCGAGATTCCTAATTCGTTTGCATATTTTACAACTCTTCCATTTATAAAATCAATCTCTGTTGATTGATGATTTAGAATATCTTGGAGCATCGAATTCTTATTCTCAGATGTATTTTTAGCAACATCATAAGTTAATTTCACATAATCTTTGTCGACAATATTAATTTTTTTCTTTCTTGCAACACGAAGCGCCTCCTTAATGGCTTCAGCCATCATGTGTTTTAATCCCTCCAGTTCTAATAGTTGTCCATTTTTTAATCTAGTTAATGCTCCAAAAGCATTAATCCCGACATTTACAAATACTTTCTCCCAACTCTCTTTTATTATATCCTCTACTTTAAGAGTTTCAAAACTTGCTAATTCCAAGAGAGTCACTAATAAATCTAAAGCTTTATCGGCTTTTTTAATCTCATTATTATATGGATTAAATTCTTTTAGAAATGGAAATCCAATTTTTGTTATACCTTTACCTGTGTGAACAATTTCACCTGGACCTTTCATTAATGCTCCATTTGTAGTGACAGCTCTAATCATTTTTGACTTTAAAACATCTTTACTTACTATCTCTTCGTTTCCAATTCCATTCTGTAAAATTACAAACCAACTACTTAGATCAATGAGGTTCTTATATTGATTTATAGCTTGTTCAATATCATATGCCTTCGTTGTAATGAACATGAAATCAAACTCAAAATTCAAATCTTTTTTTAATCTCTCTTCTATTATTTTTTCATCTTCATAAGCTTGTATGCTCCTAATCACTTTAAACTCGTCATCGCTATAAATTTTTAATCCATTTTTATTTATTGCTTCCTTATGAGCTTTCAAGCAAAAGAATATCACTTCTACATCATAAATCTCTGATTGAATATTTGCTAAATTTCCACCAAATAAACTTCCTATTGATCCTGCTCCAATAAATCCAATTTTTATTTTTTTTTTATTCAAATTTCTTCTAAAACTCCTTGCTAATTTAAAAATTCATCCAAACCTGTTTGACCTTTAGAAAATGCTCCAGACTTTTTCTTTACATCCAAAATACTTACGTTTTTAGGTGAGTGCCTTGGTTGCAGATTTAATTCTTTCATCAACATTAACGAATTCTTTGCAGCATATCCAGAAAAATGATTGTTAAAATAAATTCCGATCTTATCTGTCTTTGGAATTACTTCTTTAATTAATTGAGCCCATTTTTTTATTTCTAATTCTGTAAAATTATAATCAAACCAAATTTTTTTTCCATAACCATGAAACCTAATATACGTAAGAGCAGGATTGGTAATATCCATTCTAGGAGGTAACAATGGCTCAATTACGGCACAATAGGTTAATAAATTATCTTTTAAAAATTTAAATACCTCTTCATCCATCCATGATTTATGCCTAAATTCAACAACTAAGTGATACTTCTCTTTTTTAAGATCACTAGGCCAATTATTTACAAATTCTCTCAAATTTCCAAAATGCTCTTTCTTATTAAATGATGGGGGAAGCTGAATTAAAAAAGAAAGCAACTTATCGGTTTCAATCAAAGGGTGCATCGATTCTAAATAACGGCTTAAAACCCCTAAACATAAATCGACGTCTAATTTATGTTCATGAGTTATCACTTGAGGAACTTTTGCTGAAAACAGAAAATCTTTAGGTGTTTTATTAACCCAGTTTTCTACATTCCATTTTGAAGGAATATTGTAGAAAGTTGTGTTAATTTCGTTAGTATAATAGATTTCTGAATAAAATAAGAGATAATCCTCTTTTTTTAGGCTCCTTGGATAAAATACACCAAGCCACTCATCATATCCCCACCCAGATGTCCCAATCAAAACCTTACTGACCATATCCTTCTCTGAAATATGAATAGATATTTAAATTATATGCATAATCACAATAGCTTATTGCTAATAATTTACTTTATTCATATTTAAACTTTAAAATTTACCCAGTTTTCTGATTTCAGTTTAACAATTGTATTATTATGTTAACAACCAATTAATTTTAGTCCATCTAATTCACTGATTTGGCTTTTAAAGTTTATGAATTAAGACCGTAAAATTTTTAACTAAGCATATACTCTTATACTTCGCCGATGGCATTGATATTTTTTCAGAAAAATATTATTTTAGTCGTCGACAAGTTATTGACTAGTAAATTATCTCATCACTAATCGATGAAATAAAGTCAGTGGCTGGCTTAGGCCTCATTGAAGTACATCAGAAAAGACTTCGGTCATAAAATTGATGTTACAGGAAATGAGTGCTTAAACTGACCGTCACCTTGGTTGGTTTAAGAAAACCGGAGCCAAGTATGAAAAATCATACTCAGAGGAACATACTCCCTATTTTATTGAAGTCTACTTATCAATCGTCATTGATAATATCTAACTTACTAATTCGAATATGCAAACCTTTAGGCAAGCAATCTGAATCTTTCCTCAATTAGACGCCAATACGCCTCCGCTATTTGGTGGATATCTTGGCTTGGGC